>SXYT01000175.1 GCA_005788205.1 Actinomycetota bacterium
GTGCCGATGTCGCGTCCCTCGACAACGCCTCCTCCTTCACGCCGGGCCCAGTCGCGCTGGGCATCACGCATCACGCTCCGGACACCTGAGTGCACCGCGATGACGCTCACCACCGAGTTGACCGCCGGCGTCCGTATCACCGCGGAGACATCCTCCCCGTTCAAGGTCACCACGGAACCGTCGACCCTGACGTCTGCAGAGGCAGCGGCTGCCTCGGCAGAGACTGCATCCGCCGGATCGGAACCATTCCTGAGCACAGCGAGCGCGATACACCGGTACATCGCCCCCGTGTCCAGGAAAGGAAGGCCAGTGGCTGCGGCGACCTGGCGTGCGACCGTGGACTTGCCTGCCCCTGCAGGGCCGTCGATCGCGATCACCCGCACGGGTCACCAGCTGGTGCCGAGCGGACGACCTTCGTCGTACCCCGCAGAACTCTGCACACCCACGACAGCCCGCTCGCGGAACTCGTCGATGTTCGAGGCTCCTGCGTAGGTGCACGAGGAGCGCAGACCCGCGACGATCTGGTCGATGATGTCCTCCACGCCCGGGCGGGCCGGATCCAGGTACATCCGGGACGTGCTGATTCCCTCCTCGAACAGTTCCTTCTTGGCTCGTTCGAAGGCTGTCTCCGTGCTCGTCCTGTTGCGAACCGCCCGGTTGGATGCCATCCCGAAACTCTCCTTGTAGAGGCGTCCCTCGGTGTCGCGAAGCGTGTCTGCCGCCGATTCGTACGTCCCGGCGAGCCACGACCCGAGCATGACGCTCGCCGCACCGCCCGCAAGCGCGAGGGCAACGTCCCGCGGGTAACGCACGCCCCCGTCTGCCCAGATGTGCCCGCCCATCGAACGCGCGGTGTCCGCACACTCGAGCACGGCGGAGAACTGCGGGCGCCCGACACCCGTCATCATGCGTGTCGTGCACATGGCACCTGGACCGACGCCGACCTTCACCACGTCGGCACCAGCATTGATGAGGTCCCGGGTGCCCTCGGCTGTGACGACGTTGCCCGCCACGATGGGAGTGGCCGGGGCTGCCTTGCGCACGGCCTCGATGGCCCGGATCATGAGATCCTGGTGACCGTGGGCAGTGTCGATGACGAGGACGTCGACACCCATCCCGACCAGTGCCCTGGCCCGTGCGCCCGGGTCACCGTTGATACCGACGGCAACGGACGACAGCAGGCGTCCCCCTGAGTCCACGGCCGGGGCGTACATCGTGCTGCGCAATGCGCCCTTCCTGGTGACGCTGCCGACCAGCCGTCCGTCCGCGTCCACAACGGGCGCAAAACTGAGGCGCTGGTCCACGAGCCTGTCGTGCACCGGAACTATTCCCTCGTGCTCGCCCACCGCGACGATGTCCGGGTTCATCACGTTCCTCAACTGGGTGAAGCGGTCGTACCCGGCAGCGTCGTGTTCGGTGAAGATCCCGACGGGGCGGCCCTCGTCGTCCACAACCACAACGGCCCCGTGGGCCCGCTTGTGGATCAGTGACAGCGCCTCACCGAGTGTGTCCGTCGGCCCGAGGGTGATCGGCGTCTCGAAGACAGGGTGGCGGGACTTCACGTAGTCAACCACCAGCTGGATGATGTCGAGCGGGATGTCCTGGGGCAGCACGACGAGACCGCCCCGCCTCGCGACGGTCTCTGCCATGCGGCGACCGGCGACGGCCGTCATGTTCGACACCACGACAGGGATGTTCGTGCCGAGGCCATCAGGCGTCCGCAGGTCCACGTCCATGCGGCTCGGCACTGTGGACATGCTCGGGACCATGAACACGTCGCTGTAGGTCAGGTCGTGCGCGGGAGGGCTCTGGAGGAAGCGCATAGGGCATCTCGAGACTACCGTGTGCCCATGGATGCTCCAGCGGACACCCCTGTCGTTCTCCTGCACGGTTGGGCCGGCTCTTTCCGCGAGACCTGGCAGTCCACCGGCATGGACGCCCTGCTGGAGGACGGTGGTCGTTCCGTGATCGGCGTGGACCTTCTCGGACACGGGGATGAAGAGAAACCCCATGATCCTGAGTCGTACGCCCGCCTCGACGAGTGGCTCCTGCGGCGACTTGCGGATGCCCCGCCGATCGTCGACGCAGTCGGTTTCTCCCTCGGGGCAATGACACTGCTCCGGGCTCTCGTCGCACAGCCCTCGAGGTTCGGACGGGTCGTTCTCGCGGGAATCGGAAACGGAATGCTCGAGGAGCGCTCCAGTGACGAGGGCCGCAAGATCATCGCGGCACTGGAGGGCACCGGCGACTCCTCCGACCCGAGCGCCCAGATCTTCGCCAACTACGCCGATGCGCCGGGCAAGGACAAGCTCGCCCTCACCGCCGTGATGAAGCGCCCGCGGGAAGCTCCGCTCGATGCTGCCGTCCTTGCGACCATCCCGAACCAGGTGCTCGTGGTCATCGGCGAGAAGGATTTCACGCACCCCGCTGACCGTCTTGCGTCCTGCTTCCCGAACGGACGTCTGGTGGAACTGCGGAACACGGACCACTTTGCCACTCCCGAGTCCTTCGCCTTCATTGATGCGGTCCTCGAGTTCCTCGGGGCGGTGTGAGCAGCACCCAGGTCACCGCTGACATCGGCTCCGCTGTGGCCGCCCTCAGGGCCGGCGGGGTGGTGGGGATGCCGACTGAGACCGTGTACGGGTTGGCGGCATGCGTCTCGGATGAGGACGCCGTGCGCCGGGTGTTCACGGTCAAGGACCGACCCCCGGACCATCCCTTGATCGTGCACGTCTCCTCTGCCGAGCAGGCAAGCGAGTACGGACACATGGACGCGCGGTCGATGGCACTCGCGGCTCGGTTCTGGCCGGGTCCGCTGACCCTGCTCGTGCGTCGTCGCCACACTGTGCCCCTTGCCGTGACAGGCGGTCGGGAGACAGTCGCCGTTCGTGTTCCGGCACATCCCATGGCGCTCGAGTTGATCGACCGACTCGGCGAGGCTGTGGTGGCCCCGTCGGCAAATCGCTTCGGCCGCGTCAGCCCGACTTGCGCATCACACGTGATCGACGATCTCGACGGCCTGATCGATCTCGTCCTCGACGGAGGCATCTGCCCGATCGGCGTGGAGTCAACGATCGTCGACTGCACCGGGGTGATGCAGGTCCTGCGCCCGGGCGCCGTGACTGCCGCGCAGATCGAGGACGCAACCTCCGAGGACACCGCCAGTTCCTCCGGACCTGCACGTGCCCCGGGGATGCTGGCCTCGCACTACGCCCCCCGCGCCAGGGTTCATCTCGCCGGCTCCGCGCGGGAAGCAGCGGCCCTGGCGGCATCCCTTGCGGGCGGCCCCGCGGTGCGTGTGATCGGCGCCGGGGTCGATGCCGGCACCTACGCAGCGAATCTCTACCTGGAGATGCGCCGGGCGGACGCCGAAGGCGCGACGGACATCGTTGCCGTGATGCCCGAGGGGGACGGTCTCGCCGCCGCCGTGCGCGACAGACTCACGAAATCCGCGGCAGAACGTTCCTGAGTCAGTCCCAGTCGAGGGCGTTCAGTTCAGCGACGAGAAGATCCCTCATCGCATCGACCCGCACGAGGGGTTCCTCCCCTGCCGGGTACACGGTCACGGCCACGGTGGTCGAACCAGCATCAGGAACGAGGTCGCACCGGCACCACAGGGTCTCCGCATCACGCACGAGAAACTCGATCATGTACGGCGGGTTCTCGTCAGAGACATCCCCGAGCACCCCAGCAACGAGGTGGAGCGCCTCGAATGCAACCACCGGGAGCGCCTCTACCGTGAAGCTCGCGACATCATGTTCGACCCTTCGGTGGCCGCGCGACGGGCGACGCGCACCGCGGCCCGCCGGAGTGTCAACCCGGGCCTGCGGGGACCTCGCCACCGCGACAGCCGCCCGGTAGGCCTCGATGAGTTCGGCCATCGAGCGGTCATCACCGCCGACATCCGGGTGCGCCTGTATGGCGCGCTCGCGGAAGGCCTTCCTGACGGTTGCTTCATCGGAGTCCGCCGGGATACCGAGGACCTCGAACGGTCCCAAGGGTCAGCGACCCACGAAGTTCGGTGGTCTCTTCTCGATGAAGGCGGCCACACCCTCCTTGAA
>SXYT01000039.1 GCA_005788205.1 Actinomycetota bacterium
GCCGCGCGCAGCAGCCCGTCCTTGTTGCCGAAGTAGTGGTGGACGAGCCCGTGGTTCACGCCGGCGCGCGCGGCGACGGCGCGCACGGTGGTGGCTCGTGGGCCGACCTCGGAGAGGAGCTCACCCGCGGCGCGCACCATCTTTTCCTCTGCCGCCGCGCGGCTGCGTGGCTGCTCCGTCATCTACCGGCCGGCCGTGGCGTAGTCCGTGATCGACGCCGCGTCCTCGCCGGCGCGGTGGCGCGCGGCGAGAGCGTCGAAGTCCACGTTGACACCGATCGGGTTCTCGGCGAACAACGGCCCGCTCATGAAGGCGTCCGCTTCCTCCATGGACATGGAGTCGACCTGTGTCTCCACCTGGTTGCCGTCGGGGTCGCGGTAGTAGGCCGACAGCGTCATGCCGTGGTTGATCGTCCAGTACGGCGCGATGCCGGCCGCCTTCATGCGCTCGTACTGCCCGAACAGGTCTCCGAGGCTCGCGTACGTGAAGGCGAAGTGCTCGACTCCCACGGTGTCCGCGGCCCGTTCGGAGAGGTGCGCCATGTTCACGATCGCGATGCGGTGGTGCTCGTCGTCATAGGAGAGGAACGAGATGAAGTCGTTCCCGTGGCGGACCTTGGCCCCGAGGAAGTCACGCCACCAGGCGACCATCTCGCCGTACTTGTTGGTCTTCAGCACCACATGGGCGAACTTGATCGGTGAGGCCATCGCCGGGTCCCCGCTTTCTCTCCGGACCACCCGGAGCCGTCCCCGGGTGCAATATCCGTTGAGTTTAGTCAAATGACTAAGAAGGTCTATAGTCGCTCCCATGAGTTTCAGATTTGCCTGCAAAGACGGCCGTGCCCACCTGGTCGTCGGCCCGGACAACAACGTCGTCGACCTGGAGAAGGCCAGCGACGGCCACTTCACCTCCGAGCCCATCGATGCCTTCCGCCGCTGGGACGAGGTGCGCGGGTTCGCCGCCTCGTGCACGGACCCGGGCGTGCCGTGCAGCACCGACGACCTGAATGCGCCGTCCCCGTGGCCGTCGCAGGTGTTCGGCATCGGTCTCAACTACCGCAAGCACGCCGAGGAGACCGGGGCGAAGATCCCCGACACGCCGCTCACATTCACGAAGTTCCCCTCCTCGATCGGCAACCCGAACGCGGACGTGCCGGTGGCGGGGCCGGCAGTCGACTGGGAGGTCGAGCTCGTGGTCGTCATCTCGAAGGGCGGACGCGACATCAACGAGTCGGACGCGTGGGACAACGTGGCCGGCGTGTGCGTCGGCCAGGACATCAGCGACAGGGCTCTCCAGCTGGCCACGGTGCCCCCGCAGTTCAACCTGGGGAAGAGCCGCGAGAACTACTCGCCGTTCGGCCCCTGGTTGGTGGACGCGAAGGACCTGGCGAGCAAGGACAAGCTCGAGGTCGTCTGCACCCTGAACGGCACGGAGGTGCAGCGCGAGACCACCGATGACCTCATCTTCACCGTGCCGCAGATCATCTCGTACCTCTCGGGGATCGTGCAGCTCCTGCCTGGTGACGTCATCTTCACCGGCACGCCGGGCGGTGTGGGCGCGGCGCGCAAGCCGCCGGTCTTCCTGAAGAAGGGTGACGTCCTCGAATCCTGGCTGACCGGCATCTCGCACACCGTCAACCGCTGCGTCTGACGATGCGCCGTCATCCGTGGCGCGTCAGCGCACGAACGGCTCGGTGACCGACTGGACCCACTCCCACAGGTCCGCGCGGCGGTCCGGTGTGTCGCTCGCCCTGGTGGAGGGTGACTTGTGGATCGACCTCGTCTCGCGGTCGCACCAGAATGAGCCCGACGGCGCGGGGATGCCCTCCACACCGGCGAGCCAGGCGATGGTGTCGGCACCCTGGCGCGCCGTGCGCAGGATCGGGCGGGTCAGCACACGGAACAACGGCAGTGACGACTTCACGCCGGGGGTGTCCGCCCAGCCGGGATGCATCGCGGCGAAGTGGACGGCCGGCTCGGCGGCGGCCCACATCTCGCTCAGTGTGACCTGGGCACGCTTCGCAATCGCGTACTGACGCGTGCCGTTCCAGTGCATCTCGTTCATCTCGAGGGTGCGGTCCCCTGCGATCCGCGGCAGTTCAGCCGCGTACATGCCCCCCGACGCAACGGTGACCACCCGCCCGCCGGCGCGCGAGAGCGCGGGCAGCAGGAGCCGCGTCATCAGGTGCGGCCCGATCACGTGCGCGGCGACGGTCATCTCGATGCCCTGCGGCGAGAGTTCCCTCTGCGGGAGGAGCGCACCGGCGTTGTGCACGAGCACGTCGATGCCGCCCATCAGCCCCGCCGCAGCCGCCACCGCGGCGAGATCGGACATGTCGGCCGTGACCGCGTCGATGCGCCCCGAGGCCAACGGGGCCAGTTGGTCGGCGACCGCCCGGGTGCGCTCTGGATCACGACCGACGAGGACGAGGTCCGCACCGGTGGGCGCCAGCATGCGGACGGTCTCGAGCCCGAGACCGGAGGTGGGACCCGTCACGGCGATTCGCCGTCCGCGCAGGTCGAACGTCTCCGGCGCGGCGAAGCCGCGGGAGCGGCTGCGCCACTCGTAGCCGATGCGCGAGAAGCCGCCCACCACCGTGCTGTCGAGGACGTTGCTGACGAAGTCGGTCACAACGTCTGCAACAGGATGGCGACACAAACGATTCCGTGCGCCGTCCAGGCGACGGTGCGCGGCCAGTTCGTCAGCACCAGTTCGCGCCCCACGGCGGCATCGGGGCGCTCCGCCATGCGTGTGTGCCTCGGCACCGAGAGGAACACGGTGCACAGCAGGGCGACCGCGACGCACGCGCCGCCGGCCCATGCGAGCCACCAGTCGACACCGGCCGGCCGGTCGAGCATGAGCCACAGCGTGGTGACACCCTCCACAGCCATCGGCAGGCCGACGACCCGCGCAGTACGGGGCTGGTGCTCGAGGGCCGCCGTGCGGGCGGACTCCACGGGGACCACCGCGAGCAGCGGGTAGTGGACGACCTGCACGAACCAGATGACACCTGTCATCATCCAGGCCGAGGCGAGGTTGGCCACCACGACGGGATTCATGGGCGGGAACCGTACGTCACCGCGCGCCGTACCCTTGTGTCAATGGCACGTGAGGCACGCACGAAGAACGGCCACGCACCGAGGGTGTGCGAGGGTTGCGGCAGGCCGTTCGAGTGGCGGCGCAAGTGGGCCCGGGACTGGGAGAACGTCCGTTGGTGCAGCGAACGGTGCCGGCGTTCGGCACGCTGATCAGAGGTCCCACTCGTCGATCGACACGATGCGGCGTTCGTCGATGGAACGGTGCGCCGCCGCGCCGATCACCACGCTCCACAGGCCGTCCCGCACCGTGACGTCCGGCTGTGCACCGGTCAGCACCGCGTCGACGAACAGGGCACACTCCACGTAGCTGGCCCCGAGGTGGAACCCGAGATGCCCGACCGAAGGGTCGACCGAAACGGGCATCTCGCGCACGGACCGCGTGGCGCGGTCACCGGCGAAGAGCCTCCCGTCACCGGGAACCTCGGCCTCGAGCTTGCCCGTGGTGCCGACGGCGACGATCTCCTGCTCGTGCCGGCTGCCCTCGGCGAACATGCTGAGGTCGAGCATGGCCCGGACACCGTTCGCGTAGTCCACGATCACGAATGCGTTGTCCAGGATGTCGCTGCGCTCGCCGTCGTACCACTCATCCAGGTGGTTCACGTCCTGGCCGCCGCTCGCCATCACGCGCACCGGGCGCGAGCTGACCGCGAGGTTCATGAGGTCGAAGAAGTGGCAGCACTTCTCCACGAGCGTCCCGCCGGTGTTGCGCGTGAATCTGTTCCAGTTGCCCACCTTCACGAGGAAGAGGAACCTGTGCTCGCGCACGGAGAACATGCGCAGGTCTCCCACCGTGCCGGCACGCAACTCGTCGAGCAACGCGGCAATGGGCGCCATGTACCGGTACTCGAGGCCGACCCACGTGATCGCGGCGCGACGTGACTGCGCCTCCACCACCGCGCGGCAGTCCTCCACGGTGGTGCACATCGGCTTCTCCACGAGAACCGGGATGTCGGTGGCGAGGATGTCGTCCAGCAGCGCGCGGTGCGTGTGGTTCGGCGATGCGACCACGACGGCGTCCACCAGGCCGGACCCCAGGAGGTCGCGGTGGTCGCGGAACTCCCTCACTGCCGCCGCCCCGTCACCGAGCGTGTGCCGGGCCCAGCCGAGCGGCTCGTCGTTCGGGTCGCTCACTGCCGTGATGACGGCCGCATCGACGGCGAGGAGGTTGCGGATGTGCTCGCATCCCATCATCCCGGTGCCGATCACGCCGATGCGCAGGTCCGCCATGCACCGAAGGCTACGGCCCTTTCGCCGCGGCCTGGCCCGCGGTTAGTGTTCGTGCTCTCGGTTGCGGGGGCAGCCGTCTCAGGGGGGAACAACATGGCGATCGTCGATCTCATCGAATCCGGGCTCGGCCTGCTGCGCAGCGAGTCCGACATCACGCCGGAATGGGTGCAGGGAGTCCTGCGCGGCAGCGGCGCACTGGAGGACGGCGTGGATGTCACCTCGGTGTCCACCGAGCGCATCGGCGAGGGTGTCGGCATCCTCAGCATCCTGCAGAGGGTCACCCCCACCTACTCGGCCGCCACGAAGGCACCGAAGTCCGTCGTGGTGAAGTACCCAACCGACGACCCGACGCAGCGCTTCACGGCGGATGCCCTCGTGCTCTACATCCGTGAGCTCGTCTTCTACCGCGAGTGCGCACCCGATGCCCCGTTCCGCACGGCGCGCTGCCATGCGCAGGCGATTGCCGGTGACAACACCGACTTCACGATCGTGATGGAGGACATCGGGCACATGCGCCCGCTGAACCAGCTGGATGGTGTCGGCATGGAGGAGGCGAGGACGCTCCTCTCGATCCTTGCTGACTTCCACGCCATGTGGTGGGCCAGCCCGAAACTGGAGGGGCTGGCCGGCACGTTCCAGCCGCTTGCCAACCCCACGTACAACGCGGTGCTGCCGATGCTGTGGACGCAGGGTTGGCCGAACGTGGAACTGCATGCAGGCCAGCTGGTGCCTGATTCCGTGCGGTCGATCGGCGGCATGTGGGCCGGGAAGGTGAGCTGGATGCTCGACAACCTCATGGCGCCCGCGACGCTCGTCCACGGAGACTGGCGCGCAGACAACCTCATGTTCGACGGGGACAGACCGGCCGCGATCGACTTCCAGATCATCGGCACGGGTTCGGGCATGTACGACGTGGGTTACTTCATCAGCCAGTCGATCGCCACCGACGTGCGCCGCGGCCACGACCGGGAGCTGGTCGACCACTATCTCGACCGGCTCGAGTCCCACGGCATCGAGATCGACCGTGCCGAGGCATGGCGCCAGTACCTGGTCTGCATCGTCTTCTGCGTGACGTACGGGGTCACCACCTTCGGCGGGTACGCGGAACAGAACGAGCGCGGCCAGGCCCTGTTGCGCGACATGTTGCTCCGTGCTCTCCACTGTGTGGCCGACAATGACGCCCTCTCCGCGATCGAATAGCCGTCCGCATGAGCGACCACCAGAGCACACACGATGATGCGCACGAGCACGGCCGCGACCTGCTGGCCGGGCTCGTGCCGCACACGCGTGACCTGCGCGACCTGATTCCCGGGGTCTACGAGGGCTTCAGCCGCATGCACGCCGCGGCATTCGCCGACGGAGAGGTTGACCGCAAGACCAAGGAACTCATCGCGCTGGCGATTGCTGTTGCGGTCCGCTGCGACGGGTGCATCGCCGCCCATGCGAAGGCCCTGGCGCGCGAGAAGGCCACGGAGAAAGAGGTCGCCGAGACGATCGGGATCGCGATCTCGATGAGCGGCGGGCCCGGCACCGTGTACGGCCCGCGCGCGATGGCCGCATACCGCAGCTTCACCGCACCGGCGGAAGGCTGAGACCCCCCGCCGGCGTGCTGGTCACCTGGGGTTGGAGCGAAGGATCCTCACCGGGATGTTGCGCGGACCGCGCACCTGGCCGCCGGCCCACGTGACTTCCTTGGTGTCATCGATCTCGAATTGCGGCACGCGCGCCAGGAACTCCTCGATGGCGACGCGCATCTCCATGCGCGCCAGGTTCGACCCGGCGCAACGGTGGATACCCGCGCCGAACGCGACGTGACGGTTGTTCTCGCGGTCGATGACGAACGTGTCGGCGTCGTCGAACGCCTCCGGGTCGCGGTTGGCCGCGGGAAACGCCATGAGCACACGGTCACCCTCGTGCATCGGGCAGCCGCGGTACTCGTGGTCCTTCGTGACGATGCGCGCCATGGTGACGGGTGAGTAGAAGCGGAGGAACTCCTCGACGGCAACCGGGACCAACTCGGGCTCGTTGAGCAGGCGCTGGCGGTCCTCCTCGTGTGTGGCCAGGTGCCACAGCGCCGAACCGATGCCGCTCCAGGTGGTGTCCACGCCCGCGATGAGCAGCAGGCCGCACATGCCGAGGATGATGTTCTCCGGGTACGGCTCGCCGTCGTGCTCCTGGCGCAGGAGATCACTGATCATGTCGTCGCCCAGGCCGTTGGTGCGGCGGTCGGCGACCTGCTCGCCGAAGAACTGCACGAGTTCGAGCACCGCGTTCTTGCGGCCCTCCGGGTCAGCGGCGGCGTTCTCGAGGACCGCACGGACCCAGTCGGTGAAGCGGTCCTTCATGGTGGTCGGCACACCGAGCATGGTGGCGATGACCTGTGCAGGAATCTGCTGGGAGTACTCCACCGCGATGTCTGCGGTCTCGCGGCCGGCGATGCTGTCCATGAGCTCGCGGCACCACGCACGCGTGAACACCTCCAGCTCGTCCACGGCGCGCGGCGAGAACGACGGCAGCAGCGCGCGGCGGGTGTAGGTGTGCACCGGCGGGTCGACGCCGATGGGTGCGGGGAGGAAGAGGGCCGCGCCGCCGCCTTCCATGAGCGGGGGGACGACGCTGACCGAGCGCGACGAGAAGTGCTCGATGTCGCGCGCCATCTCGGTGACTGTCTCGTAGGTGGTGGGCAGCCACGACCCCTGGTACTTGTCGGTGTGCGCAACCGGGCAGGTGCCCCGCAGCTGGTCCCAGATGCTGAACGGGTCCGCAATGTACTGCGGGTCGAAGATGTCGTACTCCGTTGACCAATCGATCATGTTGCCCATGATTTTCCCCCTGTCCGGGCACCTGTTGAGACAGGGTGCATTTCAGTGTCTCACACTATCTCGGGTGACGACGGGTACAGCAGTGGTCCCTATTGTGCGGTCATGCCAGAGATCGCAGTGACAGCAGACGCCTCCGCCCTGGGGTTCGACCCCGGCCGCCTTGACCGGCTCGATGCCCACTTCAAGAAGTACGTCGACGACGGACGGCTGCCCGGTTGGTCCCTCGCCGTTGCCCGCGATGGCGAGATCGCGCACGCCTCCAACTACGGATGGGCTGACATCGAGGCAAAGCGCCCGCTCGAGGGTGACGCCATCTTCCGCATCGCCTCCATGACGAAGCCCATCTGCGGCGTCGCCGCGATGATCCTGTGGGAGGAGGGCATGTTCGAGCTGCGTGACCAAGTGAAATGGTACGTCCCGTCCTTTGCCGACCAGAAGGTCTTCCGCTCCGGCAGCACCACGAACCCGCGCCTCGACCCCGTCACGGAGCCCATGGAAATGTGGCACCTGTTCACCCACACCGCGGGCCTCACCTACGGCTTCATGTACAGCCACTCCGTGGACCAGATGTACCGCAACGCAGGATTCGAGTGGGGCACCCCGCCGGACAAGGACCTCGCCGGCATCTGCGACATGCTCGCCGCGCTCCCCCTGCTCTTCCAGCCCGGCACCGAATGGAACTACTCGATGTCGATCGACGTGCTCGGCCGTGTCGTCGAGATCCTCTCCGGGATGTCGCTCGGCGAGTTCATGAAGAAGCGCATCTTCGACCCGCTGGGCATGACCGACACCGCCTTCTTCGTGCCCGAGGACAAGATGGACAGGCTCGCCGCTCTCTATGTGATGAACCCCGCCGACAGGAAGGCGATGCGCATGGACGCGATGGGCGGCCGCGCCACGAGCAAGCCGCTGGCCGAGATGGGCGGAGGCGGCCTGGTCTCGACCATGTCCGACTACATGAAGTTCGCGATGATGCTGCGCAACGGTGGCGAGCTGAACGGTGCCCGCATCCTCTCCCCCCGCACGGTCTCGTACATGGCCTCGAACCACCTGCCCGACGGTGCGGACCTCAGCGAGTTCGGTCGTCCGCTGTTCGCGGAGACCGCGTTCGACGGGGTCGGGTTCGGCCTGACCATGAGCGTCACGGTCGACCCGGTGAAAGCGAAGGTGCCCGGCAGCGTCGGCGACTTCGGCTGGGGCGGTGCCTTCAGCACGATCTTCACCGTGGACCCGGTGGAGGATCTCGTCTACCTCTTCATGACGCAGTTGATGCCGTCGTCAGCACACCCGATCAGGCCGCAGTTCAAGCAACTGGTGCATCAGGCCCTGGTGGACTGACCTTTCGTCGACGCATCCGCGAACCGACTGCCAGGAACATCACGCCGCCCACCGCGATGGTGGTGAGGCCGCGGGTGAACTCGCTCGGCAGCCAGTCGCCGATCGCCACCGACACGCCGATGGTGACAGCGAGTGCACCGGCGGCGAGTGACTCGAACTGGAGCCGCGCCGAGCCGAGCCAGAACAGGAGGAGCCCGGCGGCCACGGGGATGAGGCGGCCCGGCCCGCGCCACTCGCCCATCATCATGAACGCGCCCTGCAGGACCAGCCAGCACCCGGCAGCACGCTGGATGAACGCCGCCCCGACCCGCCTCTGGCCGAGCACCCAGAGGACGGCACCGCCGATCAGCGAGAGGGAACCGACGATGACGAGGCCCCCGTCGTCACTCGCATCGAGCACCTCGGCACCCGAGAAGACGAGCATCGGGATCCCGGCAGAGACTGCGAGCGATCCGACAAAGACCGAGGTCCGGGAACGGAGGTACCCCCACACGACCACGGGGAGCGAGATTGTCATCACGATGATCTCGGGAGCAAGGTCGGCGAGATCGAGGAAAACGCCGAGGCTCGCACCGAGGGACACGAGCGCGGCACCCTCCGTCACCTCTGCCAGTCGCTCCCACGCGTCGGATTTCCTGGGCAGCTTCCACGCGGCAGCGCCGAGGGCGGCACCCGCGAGAGCGAGGGCGGCCCCGATCGAGCGTTGCGACACATCCTGGAACGCGACGACGACGAGCCGCACCACACCGACGAACATGATGAGGGCGGCGAGATAGGACATCAGCTCCCTGACCGTGAACGACCACTCGGGCGCGTGCGCGACCTCGCCTGCCTCCTCCGGGCTCAGGCGGCCCGAGCCCACAAGTTCGTCCAGGATCCGGCGCTGCGTCTTTTGCTGTTCCACGTACGGAGTGTCCCACAGTTCAGGAGGTGCGCGAATACCAATCGACGAACGGCACGATGTCCGCGTCCAGCTGCGAAGCGATCCACTGTGCGTAACTCACCGTCATGTGGTTGTCGTCGCGGTACACCAGGAGATTGCCCACGATGACCGGGCACAGGGTCGCGGTGCAGAACCAGTGACGGGTGCGCAGCACCGCCGTTCCCTCGGCCTCGAAGTCATCCCTCATCTCGGCAAGATCCGGCCTGAAGGCGACACCGACGGGGATGTTGCAGCCGGTCACGGTGGTGCGGTTGCGGCTGAGGCACGTGGGCACGTCCTGGTCGGGGTACGGCGTGTCCTCCACCAGCACGGGTGTGATCCCGGCACCGCGGAGGGTGTCGAACGTGCCGCGCAGGCCGTCACGCCAGGGCTTCTGCCAGATCGGGATGCGGGAGGTCGCATCGAGCAGACGCTCGAAAGCCGCGACGAACACGACCTTCACGCCGTCGGTCCTCATCTTCTCGATCGTGTTCTCACGCCACGGACCGCATTCCTTGTACACCTTCCCGAGCACCTTGCTGTAGACCTCGATGTCGACCGGCGGGCACCCCCGCTTCGTGTAGGTGATGAGCCGCCACTTGTTCTTGATCGCGACCTTCTCGAAAGCCGGGAACCACTCGGCCGCGTGCGAGTCGCCGTACAGCCCGACGACCGTCGTCGATGCGGGGTCACCGAAGACGCAGTCCTTCGGTTCTGTCACACCGAAGCCGGCATGGCAGTCATCGTTGTAGATCGTCGGCATGTCACCGAGCGCGCCGCCGAGGGACGGCTGCAGGTTGGAGGGCACGCGCGAGACGTAGAGGGCCTCGACCACCGGCTGGACCGGTGTGCCGTCTCGCGGGAGCACCGGTGCCGGTGGGGCCACAGTCGTCACGGTGCCTGCGCTGCTGTCGGACGGGGCAACAGTTGTGGCGGAGGGCAGCCCGGGTGTTGTCGCAGCAGGACCCGTCTCGAGGCGCGGCGGGTTCGCGCGCGCGAGCAGGCCGCTGCCGGCAACCACCAGCAGCAGCGACAGCCCAAGTGCGAACGGCCGCAGCCCCGTGAAGGACCTCACCGCACGGACCGGGTTCTCCACGAACCTCCACGAGAGCTCGGAGAGCAGGAGGGAGAACGCCACGCACGCGAGTCCCTCGGTGAGGGTGAGGCCACGACCCGCGACGGACGCGGAGATGACGAGCACGGGCCAGTGCCACAGGTACGCAGAGTACGACCGCGACCCCAGCCACTGGGCGGGCCGGGGCCGGAGAACCGCGTCGGCGGACCACCCCGCCGACATCCCGCCGCGCAGCACGGCCATTGTCGCCACAACCGGCACGAGAGCGGCAGGGCCGGGGAACCGGGTTGACTCGTCGAAGATGAATGCGCAGGCGACGATGACGGCGAGCCCGGCCCACGAGGACGCCGCCTCGAACCGGCGCAGGAGTGAGCTCCCGGTTGCCGGCAGCACGGCAAGCAGCGCACCGGCCGCCAGCTCGAACGCCCGCGCTTGGGGGCGGTAGAAGGCCCACACCTGGTTCTGTCCCATCAGTGCCATGCAGACAGCGAATGATGCTGCCGTCACGGACGCGGAGAGCACACCGATGCGGACCCGCACGACCCCGGTCCTCCCGCGCGGGACGCCGAGCAGGACAAGGATCACCAGTGCGGGCCACACCACGTAGAACTGCTCCTCCACCGCGAGTGACCAGAAGTGCTGCAGGGGCGAGGGCGGCAGGGACGACTGCAGGTAGTCCGCCCCGCGGTGCGCAAAGACGAGGTTCGAGGAGAAGCCGGCGGATGCGAGGACGTCTGTCGCGAGCCCACGCAACCGCAGGGGCTCGAGCCACACCAGGGCCGCGCCGAGAGTCGCCACCGCCACCAGACTGGACATCGGCAGGATCCTGCGGATGCGGCGCGCATAGAAGCCGGAGAGCGAGATCCGCCCGGTCTCCTCCCTCTCGGCGACCATGAGAGAGGTGATCAGGAAACCGGACAGGACGAAGAACACGTCGACGCCCACGTAGCCGCCGTCCATGCCCGGGACGCCGGCGTGGAACAGGAGCACGAGCAGGACGGCGACGGCACGGAGTCCCTCGATATCAGTCCGCCGCGTCACCCGAAAAGTATGGCGTTCCCCCGCGGTGCACCCGTGGCAAGAACGCCGAGCGATGACGATGGTCTATTCTTCGCGGCACACAGGACTCAACGGGGGGCATCGGATGTCACGAAAGTTCCGTCTCGCAACAGCCAGCGCGGTGATCGCGGTGCTGCTCTCCTCGTGCGGCGGGGGTGGCCCCTCCGGTGACGCAGACACCGTTGACGGTGCCACGGACGGGACGACACCGATCGAGCAGGTCGACCTGGCGTTCCAACCGATGTCGGCAGGGAGTCTCATCGTGTGCACGGACGCGCCGTACGCGCCTTTCGGGTATGAGGATGGGTCGGGCAACTGGGCGGGGTTCGACATGGACCTCATGGCGGCGATCGCCCTGCGCTACGGACTCGCGCTCGACGTGGTCGTGCAGGCCGCTGACGGGATCTGGCTGGCTCCGGCCGCCGGCACGTGCGATGTCGCCGCCGCCGCCATCACCATCAGCGCCGACAAGGAGGAGAACGCAGCGTTCAGCGACCCGTACTTCGACGCCAACCAGTCCCTGCTCGTGCGCACCGGCGACGCCGAGACGCTCATCGACCTCGAGTCAGTGGCAGGGAAGAAGATCGGCGTCTTGACCGGCTCGGACGGCGAGACCTACGCCCGGGAGAACGCAGGTTCGTCAACAATCCAGTCATTCGAGGACACAGCAGCGATGTACCGCGCCCTCGAGTCGGGCAACGTGGACGGTGTGCTCCATGACTACGCGATCAACGCCAACCATGCCGCGCGGGAGGGGAGCAAGTCGGCTGTGTCCGCGACCCTCCCGACTGACATCCACCTCGGTTTTGCCGCGGCCAGGGACAATGTCCCGCTGCTGGATGCCATCAACGAGAGCCTCAACATATTCCGCGCGACAGGCGTCTACGACGAGATCTTCGCGAGATACTTCGGCTCCGGCTCGGCGGGGAATGACGGAGAGGGAGAGTGAGGAGGCCGGGGTGATGCACGGGCCCTCACGGCCGGGCGGAACAGCAGGACACCCCGCACGTAAGGTCCGTTCCGCATGAGCACCGACAAAGAGCGCATCGCCGCCATGCTTGCGCTGGCGAACCACCCCAACACCCCGCAGCACGAGGCCGAGACGGCACTCGCGCTCGCGTCCAAGCTCATGCAGCGCAACGGCTGGACGGAGGGGGACATCGCCCCGAAGGATGCGCCGGTCGAGGAGACCATCATCGTGGAGACTGTTGTTGTCTGCGGTCCCTACCGGGTGCAGCGCTATGACCTGCTGTACTCGATCCTTCTCATCCACTCCTGCACCGGGTACCTCAGCACCGACGACGACACCGGGGAGCGTTACATGACCATCTACGGCCGGCGCGATGACATCTTCGCTGCGCGCACACTCTTCGCCGCCGCGGACCTCATGGGTGTCAGGCTCCTCCCCAGGGGTGCACGCTCATGGCGCATCTCCTGGTGGAAGGGATTTCGCAGGGGCATCGACGAGGCGCTCGGTTCGGCACGCGAGGAGTACGTCCGCGAGGAGCCCGGCGCGGGCATCGTGCTCGCTGACCGCCGCCGCCGGGCCGAGCGCGAGATGCGCACGTACGGCCCGTCGCTGCGCCGCTCCTATTCGTACCACGACGAGTCGGCATCCTCGTACGCGAGCGGCCATGCCGCCGGCAGCTCGTTCGGCGCGGCCGGGAGGTCCTTCGGCTCCGGAGTGCGCGGCGAGATCTCATGACCCACATCACCGAGCTCGTCGACGAGGCCGTGCGCGGTGCGCGGCGCTTCGCGCGGTGCTCGCACGAGCAGGCGCTCGTCTACGCCTGCGAGGATGTCGCCCAGCGGCACGAGCCTCTCCGCGTTCTGACGCGCGCGGACACCGTGGGGTTCGTGGCC
>SXYT01000176.1 GCA_005788205.1 Actinomycetota bacterium
CCCCGCCGATCGGCCAGGTCGGGACCGCGCAGCAGGCCGCGGGCCGCACCGTGCTGATGGCCGCAGGTGACACCGTCCGCGCCGCAGCGGCCGAGCAGCTGCAGACCTGGGCAGAACGTTGCGGTGCGGAGTTCGTGCGCGGCAGCGAAGGGGGGGACCCCGCATCGGTGATCTTCGACGGCATCCAGGCAGCGTCCGCACGTGGGGTGGACCTGGTGCTCGGCGACACGGCGGGCCGCCTGCAGAACAAGTCGAACCTGATGGAGGAACTCAAGAAGGTGCGCCGCGTGGCCGAGAAGGCCGAGGGCACCGTGAACGAGGTGCTCCTCGTCATCGACGCCACCACCGGCCAGAACGGCCTCTCCCAGGCCCGCGAGTTCGCCGCCGCGACCGATGTGACGGGTGTGGTCCTCACCAAGCTCGACGGTTCCGCCAAGGGCGGCATCGTGTTCGCCATCGAGACCGAGCTGGGGATCCCCGTGAAGCTGGTGGGCCTCGGGGAGACCGCCGCCGACCTCGTCGTGTTCGACCCGGCCGGGTACGTCTCTGCCATCTTCGGGTAGGGAACTTTCCGCGCGCTCCCCGGCGTCACAGAACGGTATGAAAGAGGTCCGAATGACCATGTCCAGACTTCCTGTCGCTGTCGCAGCATTGACCCTCGTGCTCGCCTCGTGCGGTTCGCCGGGGGCCGAGACCCTCGACCTCTCTGGCGCCCCGAACGCGTCGCGCTCCTCCTCGGGCGAGATGGCGGGGGACTCCGCCGCCATGATCGCCCCCGCCAACGTCGAGTACACCGCGACAGATGGTCTCCTCGCAGACCCGGGCATCGACACCTCGGGGGAGTTCCGTGCGTGGCGCTTCGGGGCCCCCGGCGATGCAGAGGCGGCAACTCGGAAGGTGGCCGCCGCGCTCGGCATGAGGGGCAAGGTCACGAAGGACGCCAACGGTTCGTACGTGCTCACGGTCGGTGACGCCGCCCTGTCCTCGTACGGGGACGAGAACGCGCGTTGGTGGAACTTCCACGTGGCATCAGGTGGCACGCGCGACGTGAGCACTTCACCATGCGAACCCGCCGATCTCGGCTCTTCGAAGGACTCCGCTCCCGGCGGGCCGGGGTGCGTGCCGTCGCCCGTGACGGTTCCGCCCGCGAAGAACCTGCCCACCGCCGCGGGGGCCCGCGCGCGCGTCGAGGCGATCATGGCAAAGCTCGGGCACGACAGCGACGGCACCCTGAAGTACCTCGTCAGCTCCGACGAGTACTCCGTGTCGGTGAGTGCCGAGTGGATGCTGGACGGCGAGGCGACTGGTGTGTCCTGGTACTTCGGGTTCGGCGAGGACGGGGTGATGACCTTCGCGGGTGGCCAGGTCTTCGAGGCGTCGGAGGCTGACGCGTACCGCGTCATCACGATCGAGCAGGCAGTCGAGCGTCTGAACTCGGGGATGTACGCGGCGATGCCCTACGGGTGGTCCTCGACGGCCGCAGCGCGCGATCTCGCATCCCCCGGGACGGGCGGGGGATCCCCCGGCACGGTCACCAAGGTGATGCTCGAGAAGGTCCGCACGTCGTTGATGCCCTACTGGACGGCTTCGGGACGACAGATGCTGCTTCCGGCCTACACGTTCACGGGCACCGCCGGCGAGAGCGTGCAGGTGCTCGCGGTGCGCGACGAGTACGTCTCGCCCCCGGTTCCGTCGACTGACGACATGGCGGTGGTGCCGGGGTCGCCCGGCTCCGGCTCGTCCGGGTCGGGCAGCGGGTCAACCGGCGCGCAGGAACCCGCAGTCGTCGTGCGGACGGAGGAGGCACAGCAGCTTGTCGGTCTCGACGAGGACGAGGCGGCGAAGGTGGCCGCCGGGAACGGATGGACGATGCGCGTCGTCGAGCGGGACGGGGAGAGCCTGATGGTCACCACGGACTGGGTGGACAACCGAGTCAACGTGGCCGTGGACAGCGGAAAAGTCAGTGCCGTCAGTTCCATCGGCTAGGCCCCACGCCCCTCGGTAGCCTGACTCCGTGTTCGATTCGCTGAGTGACCGCCTCCAGGGGGTCGTCAAGAAGATCCGCGGCAAGGGCCGCCTGACCGAGGCGGATGTCGACGAGATCCTCGCCGAGATCCGCACCGCGCTGCTCGAGGCGGACGTCAACGTCTCGGTCGTGCGCGAGGTCGTCGCGCGCATCCGCGAGGAGGCAATCGGGGCCACCGAATCCCAGGCACTCGACGCCAGTCAGCAGGTCGTCAAGATCGTCAACCAGCAGCTCGTCGCCATGCTCGGCGGCGAGACCCTGAAGATCACCTACGCCAGCCAGCCGCCGACCGTGGTCCTCATGGCCGGCCTCCAGGGTTCCGGCAAGACCACCAGCGCCGCCAAGCTCGCCCGCTGGTTCAAGTCCCAGGGCCGCCAGCCGCTTCTCGTGGGCGCAGACCTGCAGCGACCCGCCGCCGTAGAGCAACTCCGCACCCTCGCCGGCCAGGTCGGCGTGCCGGTCTTCAGCGAGCCGGGTGACCCGGTTGCCACCGCTCGCCGCGGCCTGGAGGAGGCGAAGCGCCTCGGCAAGGACGTGCTCATCGTCGACACCGCCGGTCGCCTCGCGATCGACGAGGAGATGATGCGCCAGGTCGCTGACATCTCCGCGGCGGTCAGCCCCGACTACACGTTCCTCGTCATCGACGCGATGATCGGCCAGGACGCGGTGTCCACCGCGGAGGCGTTCCACGACCGACTGTCGATCGACGGAGTGTTTCTGTCCAAGCTGGACGGTGACGCACGCGGCGGCGCGGCGCTCTCCGTGAAGAGCGTCATCGGCAGGCCCATCGCGTTCGCCGCGACGGGCGAGCGCATCGACGCCTTCGAGCAGTTCCACCCGGACCGCATGGCCGGGCGCATCCTCGGCATGGGCGACGTGCTCTCCCTCATCGAACAGGCCGAGCAGGTCTTCGAGAAGGAGGAGGCCGAGAAGGCAGCAGAGCGCCTCCTGGAGGGCCAGTTCACGCTCGAGGACTTCCTCGAGCAGCTGCAGCAGGTGAAGAAGATGGGCCCGATCTCCGGGCTCGTCGGCATGCTCCCGGGGATGCCGAAGGAGATGAAGAACGCAGAGATCGGCGACGACCAGGTGAAGGTCACCGAGGCGATCATCCGCTCCATGACGAAGGAGGAGCGTGCGCGGCCCGAGATCATCAACGGCAGCCGCCGCACCCGCATCGCGAGGGGCAGCGGCACCGAGGTAGCGGACGTGAACAGGCTGATAAAGCAGTTCGCCGAGATGCAGAAGATGATGAAGCGGATGGGTGCGCTTGCTGGGCCCGCCGGCGGCAAGGGCAAGTCGAAGAGCAAGCCCGGCAAGGTGAACAAGCGTCAGGCCATGCGCGAACTGGGCGATCTCCTCGGGGGCCAGGGTGGCTTCCCGGGCATGCCCGGCGGGCCGGGCGGGCCGGGGACACCCCCGGGGTTCCCGCCGTTCGGGCGCTGAAAACGCCGTCCTGCCCCGTTGGGGAGGGGCAAACCTCACCGCTAGCCTTACCTAGTCCCAGAACGGGTCCCTTTCAGGAGAACATCGCACATGGCAGTCAAATTGCGCCTCACCCGAGTCGGCAAGACCAAGCAACCGCAGTACCGCGTGATCGCGGCCGACTCCCGCCGCGCACGTGACGGCCGTTTCATCGAGATCCTCGGCCAGTACAACCCCCGCACCGAGCCCTCCACGCTGAAGATCGACAACGACAAGGCCGTTGCCTGGCTGCTGAAGGGCGCCCAGCCGACCGAGCGCGTGAAGAAGCTGCTCGAAATCAGCGGCGCCTGGGCCCAGTTCGCGGCCGCGAAGTCGAAGTAACCCGCCGTGTCTGATTTCGACTCGAACGAGCTTGAGGCCCCCACCGCAACGGCAGTGCTGGAGCACATCGTGCGCAGCATCGTGGACGACGCCGACGCAGTCTCCGTCTCGTCCAGCACCGGCCGCGGGGACAAGGTCAAACTGGAGGTCCGCGTGGGCCCCGGTGACCTCGGCCGCGTCATCGGCCGCCGTGGCCGCACCGCCCAGAGCATCCGCACCGTCGTGCGCGCCGCCGCGGTGAACGATGACGTCGACGTCGACGTCGACTTCGTCGACGCCTGACCGCGTCGATGACCCCTCCGCCCGGGCTCCTCGAGGTCGGCCGCATCGGCAGGCCCCACGGGGTCCGCGGGGACACGTACATCAGCCTCACCTCTGACGTGGCACTTCGCCACGAACCCGGCTCCGTGCTGTTCGTGGACACCCCCGAGGGCCCCCGCCGGCTGGAGATCACCACTTCCCGGCCCGAGAAGGAACGATTCGTCGTGCACTTTGCCGGGGTTGATGACCGCAGCGAGGTGGAACGGCTCACCAACAAGGTGCTCTACGCCGAGCCCGTCGCTGATCCCGGCGCAGTGTGGGTCCACGAGCTCGTCGGTTCGCGAGTGGTCACGGTCGGTGGATCAGAGGTCGGCAGGTGCGTGGCGGTGCTGCAGAACCCCGCCCATGACCTGCTGGAACTGGAGTCCGGCGCGCTCGTGCCCGCCCCGTTCGTGGTGTCGTGCGAGGGCGGCGTCACCGTGATCGACCCTCCCGAGGGTCTCTTCGATCTGGCCGACTGAGTTCGGTAGGTTCGCATCGTGCGCATCGACGTCTTCACGCTGTTCCCGGGGGTGGTGGACGGCTTCTGCTCGCAGAGCCTGCTCGGCCGTGCGAGGGAGAACGGCCAGGTTGACCTGCGGTGCCATGACATCCGCGACCACGCCACCGATGTCCACCGCACGGTCGATGACTCGCCGTTCGGCGGCGGTGCAGGCATGCTCATGCGCCCCGAGCCGATCTTCGCCGCGGTCGAGGCCGCGGACCCGCCGCGACCGCTCATCCTTCTCGGCCCCGGCGGCGAGCCGTTCACCCAGGCGATCGCGCAGAAGCTCGCGGGTGCCGGCGGGTTCAGTCTGCTGTGTGGCCGCTACGAGGGGGTCGACCACCGGGTGCGCGAGCATCTGGTGGACCACGAGATCTCCGTGGGCGATGTCGTGCTCGCAGGAGGCGAGGTCGCTGCGTGCATGGTCATCGAGGCAGTGACGAGACTCATCCCCGGTGTGATGGGCAACGCCGTCTCGCCCGTCACCGAGTCCTTCGGCGCCGCGGGCCTCCTCGAGGAGCCACAGTGGACGCGGCCGGCCGAGTTCCGCGGTTGGGAGGTGCCCGAGGTGCTGCGCGGGGGGGACCACGGGCGCATCGAGAAGTGGCGGTTCGTGCAGGCACTGCGCCGCACCGTCCTGCGCCGCCCGGACCTGATCAGGGCCCGCGGGGGGCTGTCAGAGAAGGAAAAGACCCTGTTGGAAGGGGCAGAGGATGTCTCGTATCCTTCACTGTTCGCCGATGAGGCCCCGTAGGCCGCGGACGCACACATTCGAGCCGCTAGGAACCCACCATGAAGACCACCGACATCGTTGACAACCAGAACATGCGCGACGACATCCCCGCGTTCGGCCCCGGCGACGAGGTCAAGGTGCACGTGCGCGTGGTCGAGTCGGGCAAAGAGCGCATCCAGATCTTCCAGGGCAACATCACCGCGATCCAGGGCTCCGGCATCGCCGAGACCTACACGGTGCGCAAGGTCAGCTACGGCGTCGGCGTGGAGCGCACGTTCCCCGTGCACAGCCCGTCAGTGGCCAGGATCGAGGTTCTCCGCAAGGGCGACGTCCGTCGCGCCAAGCTGTACTACCTCCGTGATCGCGTCGGCAAGGCCGCGAAGATCCGCGAGAAGCGCGAGTCATAAGGACTGCGCCGGCATGCGCCGGCACGAACCCATGAACTCCGACGATCTCGAGAACTTCGAGGCTGACCGCGAGTACAAACTCGCCCAGGAGTACCAGGACGTCGTGAGCATGTTCAGGTACGCCGTGGAGACCGAACGCCGTTTCTACCTGGCCAACGACGTCAAGGTGTCCATCACCGGTGACAGCGCGCGGCCGCTGATCGAAGTGGTGATGACAGACGCATGGGTGTGGGACATGTACCGCAAGACCCGGTTCATCCCGACGGTGAGGGTGCTGAGCTTCAAGGACGTGAACGTGGAGGAACTCCCGGACGACACGCTCCTCGACACGGGCGAGATGGAACGTCACGACTAGCGCGTGCGCGCTGGGCCGAGGACCTCGTGGCCCGCTGGTACGCCAGGCAGGGTTTTGACATCGTTGCCAGGAACTGGACGATGCGCGGCGGGGAGCTCGACGTCGTCGCCCGCCGCGGCCGGCTGGTCGTGGTGTGCGAGGTGAAGGCGAGAGCGACAGGTGCGTGGGGGTCGCCGTGGGAGGCGATGACGCCGCTGAAGCAGCAACGAGTGAGGCGCGCCGGGCATGTCTTCGTGCGCACACTCGGGGAGAAGGGCCTGCGAGTCCGGTTCGACGTGGCCGCCGTGACGGGCACTCGTCTCGAGGTGCTGGAGGACGCGTTCTAGTCGTCAACGGCCACGCCGTTGCCAACAAACATGGTGCCAGTGCCTGCGCAGGTCCGGTGCGTCCCGCGGGATGGTGACCGTGTTGCCGGTGCCCGCGGGGATGTCGCGGTTGCACCCGGGGCACACGTAGTCCTTCACCGTCTCGTAGGGCTGCATGCGCCGCACCTCGACCGGGCCGTAGAGGCCGTCCCAGATGTCCATTGCCGTGTCAACCGCGCCGGAAAGTCACCCGAGGAAGCCCCACACCACGAGCAGTGCTGCCGCGGTGATCGCGGCGGCCACGAACCAGATGTCGGTCCGCCGGGGCACTCTCTTGCGTGTCGGGTCCAGTCCCATGCGCCCAACCTACGGCGCGGACGGTGGCTAGCGTTGAACTGATGCGCGGCCGGACCATGGGAACCATCCTCGGTGCGGCTGTTGCGTTGTTGATGGTGACTGCGCCGGCGGTCGTCGTGACCGCCGAGACCAGCACCACGACCACGGTCGACCCCGCGCTCACGACGACGTCGACCTCGTCCACTTCCACCACCACGACGTCGACCACCACCACGCTCCCGTCGGCGGTGACCACAGTCCCCGAGGGGTGCGCCGGACCGCCGGCCGCACAGGCGGTTTTTGTGGGCATCGTGACTGTGATCGACCCGGTGTCGGCCACTTTCGAGGTCTCGCAGGTGCGGGCCGGCTCCCTGGAGGGGTATGCCGCAGGTGCATCCGTGGAGATCCGCTACGGCGCCGACGTGAAGTTCCTCGACGTGGGCACCACCTACATCGTCGGTGCGCGCCTCGACCCTGTGTCGCAGAGGCTGTCGTCCACCATCCGCGACTCGGCCGACCTGTTCGGCGGCAACGAGGTGATCGACGGAGGCGTCGAGTGCCCGTCGTTCGAGGAGTCGGCGCGCACGATCAACCTGGACGGCACCGGGATCGAGTCGGGCGTGTTCTCGAACTTCCTGGGTGACCCCGTGCGGCTGTTCGCGGCACTGGTGCTGCCGGGTGCGCTCGTGCTCGTGGGGCTGGTCGCGCTCGTGTGGGTGCGACGCGGAACGAGGCTCTGAGCTGTCGCCCGTGTCGTGACGTCAGCAAAGCCCGAATTTCCGTATCATTCATAACGCAATCCGGATTGCGGCATTCGTGAGTCTCGCGACGGGACATAGGTAGTATTTTCCCGTGACGACAAAAGCTCCTGCGTCTCGACGGTCCTCCCGCAGGGGGCTCCGGTGGTTCTCCGCCTCGGTCGTGGCGGTGGGTGCACTTGTCTGCGCCGCAACTGTCTCGGGGGTCTCGGCCGCGGTGAACAACCCTGGTGTTGAGTTCAACCTCAGTGTTGCGGGCACCCTGTTGCGTGATGGATCAACGGTCGACCAGGGGACCACCGTGAAGGTCGGTGCGAGCAGCCTCCTGAAGGAAGGCACCGGAAACCGCGAGCTGCGCGTCGGCCTTGACCCGGGATTCGTGTACCAGTCCGGCGGTGTGACGGCACCTGAGGGCTGGTCGGTGGAGTACTCCACCAACAACGGCACGTCGTGGGTGTCATCGGAGCCATCCCCGGCGTCGACGGTCACGGATGTCCGCGCCACGAAGGCAGCACTCGCGGCGGGGCCGATCGTCGCGGGGTCGCAGATTTTCTCGTCGGAGACGGTGGCCGCCATCCCGTCTGACACGTTCGCCGCATCGACGGGCGGCGACGGTTGGGACGTGTTCTTCTACGAGAACTACGTGCTCAACATATTCCACCACCAGTCGTCGTACGTCGCGCTCAACTGCCTGTTGCGCACGACCGGGACACTGTGCCCCGGGTTCAACGCCACACTCACCTCGGGTGCCGCATACTCGAGGTTCTCCGGTTACATGGCGGGGAACAGGTCCGGCGGGTGGGCACTCACCACCACCGGGAAGGTGTACGCGTTCACCAGCCAGGTGAGCAGCAGCAAACCGGGTGTTCTGTGCATCGACGTGACCACCGCTCCGCCCACGAACTGCGGCTTCGTCGCCCTGAGCACCGCCACGAACGTGAACGCGTACCAGTTCCTGTCCAATGCGGAAGGTGTGGGTGGCCGCCTGTTCGGTATCGAGACCGCCAACAACAAGTTGCTCTGCTTCGACCCGTCCACCAATGCCGCCTGCGTCGGTTCCCCCGTGTCCCTGGCCGGCACCACCGGGAGCGGGTACACCACCAGGGCCCACGTGTACCCTCTCGGTGACAAGGTCTTCGCATCGACAGACACCACCTTGCACTGTTTCGAGTCGTCGAACCTCGCGCCGTGTGCAGGCTCGTGGCCCGTCTCGTACGCCAGTCTCTCGTGGTCCTCCCAGACCATCTCGCCCGTTGCGCACATGAACACCGCCGGCACCATCAACGGCGTGTGCATGTGGAACGGCTGCCTTGATCTCACCGGTGCGAAACGAACCGGAGCAGGGTGGGTGAACCCCCACAGCATCACAGACTGGTCTTCTTCTGCGGCGAGCAACCAATATTCAGGCCAGTACGGAAGATTCGAGGCCACTAACGGTCGGGCGTTCCTTCAGAGGGTGCTCCAGAACACGCAGTACTTCTACTGCTTTGATTACGCAACCGAAGCGGCATGTTCGGGATTCAACAATCAACCCCGATCGGGTGACACCTACACGTACGCGCTGAGGGCTGACCCCAACAACCCGGCGTGCGTCTGGTACAACACCGACCCGGGAAAGATCGCGCTGTTCGACACCGTGACCGGCAGCCCGTCGTGCACCGGCAACCCAGTGGTCACGCTCCAGCCGTCGTCCTTCGCGCCGCGGTATGCCTGTTCCACCACCCGGGGCGTGGACGAGTGGACCCTGGTGAAGCTGAAGTCCGTGGCGGGCACCGGCACGGCGTCCGGCATCACCCTGACGGTCCGTGACCCTCTCGGAAACCCGGTTGCCGGGTGGACCAACAAGCCCATCACCATCGGAACCTCGTACGACATGACCGGTGTGGACGTCGGCACGTCCGGGTCGCGGCCCACGTTCAACTTCGCGTTCACAGGTGTGACCGGAGGGAACATCACGTCGGCGACTGTGTCGCTCGACTACATGGGCAAGGGGCCGGAGCTGTGCGTGAACACGGTCCTTTCGGCCGGAGGGTCGCTGTGCCCGATCATCAGCGGAACCTCCACGAAGTTCATTGACTCCGTGGGATCTCCTGCGACCTACACCAAGAATCGTTCGCTCACGATCGGTACCGGCGGGGCGTGCGTCCAGAACATCGTCCAGATGGCGCCGCCCGGTCCGCCGCGGAACCCTGCCGGGACGCCCAGGTCGTCCACGACCGCCAAGGTGTCCTTCGACATCCCTGCAGACGACGGTGGTTCGCCGATCATCGGCTACAAGTACTCGATGGACAACGGGGCCACATGGTCCACAGTGAACGCCACGGTCGGCGCCGGCGGCAAGCTCGAGTTCGATCTGTCGTCGCTCTCCGCAGGTTCCACGTACACGGTGAAGCTGCTCGCGACGAATGCGATCGGAAGGAGCACCATCGCATCCGCATCAGTCGACATGCCGTTGACGTTCTCTGTTGCGGCGCCCACCACGACCACGGTGCCGCCCACCACGACCACGGTGCCGCCCACCACGACGACCGTTGCAGTCGCAGCCGCCGAGGTGGACATCGTCCCGGTCGCTGTCGTGAAGGCAGTGAAGGCCATTCCGCTGGCCGGTCTGCGCAACACGATTTTGATCGTGCTGCTGGCCCTGGCGATGGTCGGTGCCGGAGCGGTCTCTGTGGCCTTCGGTCGCCGGAGGAATTCCCGTCACCCGGGCTGACGCCGTGAGTGCTAGGCGCTGAATGCGGCCGTGGCGCGGGCACGCAGGTCGTCGACCGCGTGCTTCAGGCCCTCCGGGTCGCGGTAGAGCGCGCTGCCGGCGATGAGCACGTTCGCCCCCGCGGCCGCCGCGCCGGCGATGGTGGAGGGGCCGATGCCGCCGTCCACCTCCACGTTCACCTTGTCGCCGAGGCCGCGCGCGGTGATCATGTCGCGCACCTCGCGGATCTTCGGCTCCATCGTCTGGATGTAGGCCTGCCCGCCGAAACCGGGGTTCACCGTCATCACGAGGACCATGTCGATGAGGTCGAGCACGTGCTCCACGACCGACGCCGGGGTGTGCGGGTTCAGCGCGACCGCCGCCGTGGCGCCCATGGAGCGGATGTTCTCGCAGGTGCGGTGCAGATGGGTGCAGGCCTCGGCGTGCACGATGAGACGGCTGCAGCCGGCCTCCACGTAGCGGGCCGCCATCACGTCGGGGGTGAGGACCATCAGGTGGGCCTCGAAGGGGAGCGAGGTGTGCTTGCGCGCCGACGCGATCACGTCCGGGCCGAAGGTGAGGTTCGGCACGAACTGGCCGTCCATCACGTCCCACTGGATCAGGTCGACACCGGCCTCCTCCAGCGCCCTCACCTCGTCACCGAGCTTCGAGAAATCTGCGGGGAGAACAGAGGGCGATATCTGGATCGGCGGCGTCACGCGGTTCACCCTATCCAATGGCCGCACGGGCCCGACCGCCCCGCCCTACGCTGGAGCAGTGAACGAAGGCCTCATCGTCAGGATCGACAAGCTCGTCGCCGGCGGTGACGGTCTCACCAGGCTGGAGGACGGCAGGGTCGTCTTCGTGCCCGACGTGCTCCCGGGCGAGACTGTCGAGATCTCCCTCGACACGAAGGCCAAGGACTTCGG
>SXYT01000177.1 GCA_005788205.1 Actinomycetota bacterium
CCCGAGATGTTGACGACTTCGCCCTTCGCAACCGTTGCCAGGATCACGTCGATGGTTCCCTCGACGAGTTTGGCCGCGGTCTTGTTGTCGACGTCGGTGTGGATGGCTACTGCTTGGATGAGCTCACGCTTCTTCATGGGCCATTGTCTAGTCGGTGGCGCACGGCAATGGGTGGATTTCCCCCATGTTTCCGTGGACGGATGGCACAGCCCCTGCTGTCATGCCGGGATGCTCGGCGGCGAGGACCATGTCACCTGCCCGCCCTCCGGCAGGACCGGGTGCTGCGAATAGGGGTTCCCTGCCTGGTGTTTCTTGTCCGCGCAGGACACCGTGACCCGCCCCCCATCTGGTGGGACCGGGGGCGGTCACACCGACGAAGAGGGCGGAGGTGACTGTCAGCATCTCCCGGCCCGGCAGGCCGAAACCCGCGACGGAGGGACCGTGCGGTGCCGGCTAACAGACCGAAAAGCACCGCGCGTGCGGTACCGCCGTCACCTGGTCAGCCAGTGGCTCCGTGCTTCTGCAAATCGCTCGCGCACGTGCGGTGCCGGCGCAGTGCCGTGTGCCGCGGGTGCGGCACTGACGGGCCACTGCGGCATCGAGCCCCGCAGCACCCATGCGGCCTGTCGTGCCGCGCCGTCCGCCACATACTCGCCCGGTGTCGGCAGGAGGACGGGAACACCCAGCACGGACGCCGCGATCCCCCGCACCGCTGGTGACGCGGCGGCGCCGCCGACCATGCGCACGGTGTCGACGCGCGCCCCCTGTGCCGCGAGTGCATCCAGTGCATCCGCGAGACCGCAGAGGATTCCCTCGACGGCGGCGCGTGCGACGTTCGCGGGGGTGGCGTTCTCCATCGTCATACCGAGGAGACTGCCGGTCGCGTCCGGGAGGTTCGGCGTGCGTTCCCCGGCGAGGTACGGCACCATCACCAGCCCCCCCGCGCCGGCCGGTGCCGAGAGGGCGAGCCGTGAGAGACCGTCATGGTCCGTGCCGAGGACGGCGCACGCGGCGTCGAGCACACGGGCCGCGTTCAGCGTGCACACGAGCGGCAGGAACGCACCTGTTGCATCGGCGAACCCCGCAACGGCCCCGGACGCGTCACGGGCGGGCACCCGGCTTCGCACGAATGCGGTCCCGGAGGTGCCGAGCGAGACGACTGCGTCGCCACCGGCGTCCACTCCGATCGCGGCCGCGGCGTTGTCTCCTGCGCCCGGGCCCGTCACCCGTGCGCCCCACCCGAGCGGTTCGTCCGGCCGGAGCACACGCGGGAGCATGACGTCGCGGCCGAGCGCGCGCACGAGAAGGTCACGCCTGTAGGTGTCGCCGGCGGGGTCGAAGTACCCGGTGCCCGACGCGTCCGAACGGTCGGTCACGATGCCGTCGAGGTCGGTGCCGCCGCGCAGCCGCCATGTCAGCCAGTCGTGCGGCAGGCACACCGCGGCGATGCGGGCGGCGTTCTCCGGTTCGTGCTCGGCGATCCACCGCAGCTTGGTCACAGTGAACGACGCGACAGGGACGGAACCCGTGAGCGACACCCACTCGTCAGCGCCGAGCTCGGTCACCAGGTCCGCGGCGGCACCGGCCGACCTGGTGTCGTTCCACAGGAGCGCGGGCCGCACGACCCGCCCGGACTCGTCCAGGCACACGGCGCCGTGCTGCTGCCCACCGATTGACACCGCGGCGACGTCGTCGATGCCGCCTGCGGCTGTGATGGCGGCGTGCATCGCGCGCTCCCAGCGGGCGGGGTCGCACTCGGTGCCGTCGGGGTGGGGAGCAGAGCCGTGCCGCACGAGTTCGCCGGTGTCGGCGTCGCGCACGACGACCTTGCATGACTGTGTCGAGGAGTCGATCCCCGCCACGAGGGTCATGTCAGCGTGCGCCCATCAGGTGCTCGACGGCCAGCTGGTGGAGCCGCACGAACCCGTAGCCCCTCGCGCCGGCAGCGTCCACGTCGAAATTGGCGATCGCGTCGTCGGCCATGACGTCGCCCCACTTCTCGCCCGGGGCGAGCGTGGGGACGGACAGCTCGTGAACGCGCGCGGCCTCGAGTGCGTCCTTGACCTCCGGGTCCGCGCGGAAGGCGGCCGCGCGCTCCTTCAGCAGCAGGTACATACGCATGTTCGCGGCTGCGGAGTGCCACACACCGTCCATGTCCTCGGTGCGCGAGGGCTTGTAGTCGAAGTGCCGGGGGCCGTCGTAGGCGGCCGCGCCGCCGACGCCCCCGAACTCGAGGAGGTCGACGAGGCTGAACGCGTTGATGAGGTCGCCGTGGCCGAACACGAGGTCCTGGTCGTACTTGATGCCGCGCTGCCCGTTGAGGTCGATGTGGAACAACTTGCCCTGCCACATCGCCTGGGCGATGCCGGACGTGAAGTTGAGGCCCGCCATCTGTTCGTGGCCGACCTCCGGGTTGAGTCCGACGAGGTGCGGGTGCTCCAGCCGCTCGATGAACGCGATCGCATGACCGACCGTGGGGAGGAGGATGTCCCCGCGCGGCTCGTTCGGCTTCGGCTCGATGGCGAACCTGATGTCGTGCCCGCGCTCGATGACGAACGACGTGAGCATGTTCATCGCCTCGGCGTAGCGGTCGAGCGCCGCCCGCACGTCCTTCGCGTGGTCGTACTCGGCGCCCTCGCGGCCGCCCCACAGCACGAAGGTCCTCGCGCCGAGGTCTGCTGCGAGCTCGATGTTGCGTAGCACCTTGCGCAGCGCGTACCGGCGCACGCCCCTGTCGTTGCTGGTGAAGCCGCCGTCCTTGAACACGGGATGGGCGAAGAGGTTCGTGGTGATCATCGGCACGCAGATGCCCGTGGCGGCGAGGCGCTCCTTGAAGCGCGAGATGATCGCGTCGCGCTCCGCCGGGCCCGTGCCGAAGGGGACGAGGTCGTCGTCGTGGAACGTGATGCCCCACGCACCGACCTCCGCGAGCTTGTCGACGGCATGCAGCGGGTCGAGCGGGGGCCGGGTGGGTTCTCCGAACGGGTCGCGGGCCTGCCAGCCCACGGTCCACATCCCGAAGGAGAACTTGTCGGCGGCGGTGGGGGTGGTGCGCGTGCTCACGGTGCGAAGCGTACTTGCGGAGGCGGGTTCACCGACTGTGCTCACCGGGCCCGCAGCGAACGGGCGACGTCGTCCATGAACCGTGCGATCGCCAGGCTGTCCGAGTGCGGCATGCGCGGGCTCTCTCGAAGGCCCTCCGCCGCGCAGCGCTGCACCTCTCTCACCTGGTGGTGGAGGCCGGGGCGCGCCGCGCTCACGTGCTCGGTCGACGCGGCGGTGCGGATCTCGGCGACCGGGGAGGAGTGCGACGGCGGTGCAATCACGATCGTTGCTCCCTCGCACACGATGGTTGACGTGCGCGAACCGTTCCGTGTGGACCCGCACGTGAGCACCGCCGTGGCGCCGTCCGCCCACGAGAGTTCCATTGCGACCGACTCATCGACGCCGGTGGGCCCGATCTCGCCGGTGGCAGACCAGGACGCAGGTGCGCCCAGCCACCACCACGCGAGGTTCAGGGGGTAGATACCGACGTCAAGCAACGCGCCGCCGCCCTTCGCCGGGTCGAACAGGCGGTGGGAGGGGTCTCGCGGCGCCTCGAACGAGAAGTCGCTCACGATGCTCACGACCCTGCCGAACTCGCCCGCGTCGAGACGGTGCTTCAGTTCCGTGTGGAGCGGGTTGAACCGCATCCACATCGCCTCCATCATGAACCGCCCGGTCCCGGCGGAGACCGCGAGGATCTCCTGCACATCGTCCGCATCCATCGCGAGCGGCTTCTCCACCAGCACGTGCGTGCCGGCCCGCATCATCATCACGGCGTGGTCCCGGTGCACCGGGTGGATCCCCGCCACGTAGACAATGTCGACGTCAGCGTCCGCGGCCAGCTCTTCCATGGACCCGTGCGCACGTGCGATCCCGCGCGTCCCCGCGAAGCCGGCGGCGCCGGCGGCAGTGCGGCTGCCCACCGCCACGGCTTCAGCGTCCTCGATGTCGGCGAGGTCGCGGACGAAGTCCGACGCGATCCTCCCCGTGCCTGCGATGCCCCAGCGAACCGTCATGCACCGATTCAACACGGCTCGTCGTCGCGGCTCCAACACCGGCACGGTGCACGGCGAGCGACTGGAAACAAACTGGAAAATGTCGGGAGTGTCCATGATGTGCACGGTGTGCGATGGGGCAATACGGCACTGAATCCGCGCCCGCATGCTTTGTGCGGTGCGCTGGAATTTTCTGCTACCCTCGCGTCAATGCCAAAAAAGGCAGCTCACAAGGGAGAACAAATCAATGAAGGCAAGGAAGATTCTCGTTCTTGCGGCTGCGAGCGCGCTGGTGCTTTCGGCGTGCGGCGGGTCTGACAGCGACTCCGGCTCTGACACCACGGCGGCTGCCGGCGGTGGCTGCACGGTCGGTGTGTCGTGGAACAACTACCAGGAAGAGCGCTGGGCGAAGTGGGACGAGCCGGCCATCAAGGCAGCCATCGAGGCTGCCGGCGGCACCTACATCTCGAACGACGCCAAGTCGTCTGCTGAGACCCAGGCCACCAACCTTGAGAACCTCATTTCTCAGGGTGCCAAGGCACTCATCGTGCTCGCCCAGGACGGCGAGGCCATCAAGCCCGCAGTCGGTAGCGCCATCGAGGCCGGCGTGCCGGTCGTGGCGTACGACCGCCTGATCGAGGACCCGAAGGCCCTCTACATCACGTTCGACAACAAGGGTGTCGGCAAGCTCGAGGCCGAGGAGATCTTCAAGCGCGTCCCGAAGGGCCGCTACGTGATCGTCAAGGGCAACAAGGCTGACGCCAACGCCGACTTCCTCCGTGAGGGCATGGAAGAGGTCATCGGTGCGGCCGTGACCGCAGGCGACATCGAGATTGTCAGCGAGACCTACACCGACAACTGGGACCCCGCAAAGGCCCAGGCCACGATGGAGCAGGTGCTCACCGCAGAGGGCAACAAGGTTGACGCCGTCCTCGCGCAGAACGACGGTATGGCCGGTGGCGTGATCGCTGCCCTCGAGGCCCAGGGCCTCGCAGGCAAGGTGCCCGTGTCGGGCCAGGACGCAGAGCAGGCAGCGCTGAACCGCGTTGCTCTCGGCAGTCAGGCTCTGACCGTGTGGAAGGACGCCCGCGAGCTCGGCAAGGCAGCCGGTGAGGCAGCCATGGCGCTGTGCTCGAACCCGGACACCGCCGCCATCAGCGGTGCCGCGCCGTTCACCACGCCCGGTGGCAACGAGATCTCCTCGATCTTCCTGACGCCGCTGCCGATCACCCAGGAGAACCTGAGTGCAGTCGTCGATGCCGGCTGGACCGACCAGGCGACGCTCTGCCAGGGCGTGACAGCAGGATCCGTGGCCGCCTGCCCGTGACCGGGCTCCGTCACCACTGAGACGCGGACGTGCCCCTCGCCCTTCGGGGCGGGGGGCACGTTCTCTTTCCCACCCGAATCACCTTTGACAACACGAGAGCACCCGACGTGACCGACACCCACGCAGAACAGCAGGCAGAAACCCAGGGCGGGCGCCGCCGGGACTGGCGCTCGCTCGTGGCCTCCACCGAGATCGACACTCGGCTGGCGGGAATGCTCGCCGCGCTCGCCGTGATCTGGTTGGCGTTCCACTTCCTCTCGGGCGGCGACTTCCTCACCTCCCGCAACCTCTGGAACCTCTCCGTGCAGAGCGCGTCGATCGCGATCATGGCCACGGGGATGGTCCTCATCATCGTCTCCCGCAACATCGACCTCTCGGTCGGTTCGCTCCTCGGATTCCTCGGCTACGTGATGGCCATGGTGCAGACGCGGTGGATCCCCGAGACGTTCGGTCTCGGCTTCGACCGGTGGTACACCTGGATCGTCGCGATTGCCGTCGGCATCGCGCTCGGTGCACTCATCGGCGCGGTGCAGGGCTCCGTCATCGCATACGGCGGCGTCCCCGCGTTCATCGTGACGCTCGGTGGCTTCCTCGTGTTCCGCGGTCTCATCTTCCGGATGGGGGAGCAGGGCCAGACTCTCTCCCCGCTCGACAGCACGTTCCAGCTGGTCGGTGGCGGCCCCGACGGGTCGCTCGGCGAGTGGCGCAGCTGGGTGCTCGGCGTGCTCGGGTGCGCTGGGGCCTGCCTCACCATCTACATGGCGCGCCGCCGGCGCCAGCAGTACGACCTGGGCGTGCGCCCCCTCTCGGTGGACATCGGCCTCGCCGTGTTCGGGTGCGCGGTGATCATCTCCGGCATCGCGCTCGTCGCGGTCGGCTACGAGTCCCCGATCACGAAGCAGCCCACCGGCGTCGCGTACCCCGTGGTGATCCTCATCTGCGTCACGATCGGTCTGGTCTACCTCGCCCGCCGCCGCCGCTTCGGTCGATACGTCTACGCGATTGGTGGCAATCCCGAGGCCGCGGAACTGGGCGGCATCGACACGCGTCGCACCATCATGTTGACCTTCGTGCTGATGGGCGTGCTGTGCGCAGTCAGCGCCGCCATCCAGACCGCACGTCTCAACGCCGCGGTCACCAACCTCGGCGTGCAGAACGAACTCGACGTGATCGCGGCGACCGTCATCGGTGGCACCTCGTTCGCCGGGGGCATCGGCACGATCACGGGTGCAGTGCTCGGTGCGGTCATCATGCAGTCGCTGCGCTCGGGGATGGTCTTGCTGCGCATCGACTCGCCGTCGCAGGACATCGTCGTCGGTATCGTCCTCGTCACCGCGGTCGCGATCGACGCGGCACTCCGGCTGGGCCGCCGCCGCACCGTCGGCGTCTCACTGGCGACCGGGCTCGTGCTCGCGGCGCTCATCATCCAGACCGGGCGCCAATGACGCAGGAGGACACAATGACCGACACACACGCACCTGCCGGCACCCCGCTCGTCGAGCTGAGGGACATCAAGGTCTCCTTCGGCGGTCTCCACGCCGTGGACGGGGTGTCCATGGCGCTCCACCCGGGCGAGGTCATGGCCGTCGTGGGCGGCAACGGTGCGGGCAAGTCCACGCTGATGCACACGATCGCGGGCGCCCACCCGGCGGACTCCGGCCAGATCCTCGTGAACGGCACGCCCGTCACCATCGCGAACCCGCGCGACGCGCGGGCCCACGGCATCGAGGTCATCTACCAGCGCCTCGCGCTCGCGGACAACATTGATGCGGCCGGCAACCTCTTTCTCGGCCGTGAGCTGCGCACGCCCACCGGTGCGCTCGACGACTCCGCGATGGCCTCAGCCACGCGCGACGTGATAAGGCGGCTCAACCCGCGTTTCCGGAACCTCAGCACGCCGGTGCGCTCGCTCTCGGGCGGCCAGCGCCAGTCCGTGGCGATCGCGCGGGCCGTGCACTTCACCGCGCGCATCCTCATCATGGACGAGCCCACGGCCGCCCTCGGCCCTGCCGAGACCGAGCAGGTCCGCGAGCTGATCACCCAGCTGAAGTCGGAGGGCATCGGGATCTTCCTGATCAGCCACGACATCCACGACGTGTTCGACCTGGCCGACCGCATCAGCGTGATGATGCAGGGCCGTCTTGTCGGCACGGTCGACAGGGACAAGGTCACGAAGGACGAGATCCTCGCGATGATCATCCTCGGCCAGACGCCGACCACCGCTGGCTGACGCGGCTCAGCCTCCCGGCACCCACTTGACCGGCGCGCCAGTGCCGCGCGTGACGTCGTAGAACGCGTCCGGCGCCACCGGCATCCACGGCCCGGCGACCGCGCCGGGGAACGTGACACGGACTTCCGCTGACCCCGCGGTGCCCAGGCCGAAGTGAATCCACCCCGTCTCCCCGCTCGCGTGCCCGCCTCCGACGGTGACCTCGCGAGTGGTCGTCCTCCCGTCCGCACGGACCTCCACGAACGCACCCACGGCCGCGGTGTTCGGTGCGGGCTGCTTCAGCCGGACCGCGACCCACCTGCCCGGCGACTCAGGTGCTCCTGTGCCCATGTTGCGCCGCACCTCGGCGGGGACACGTCGGTTCATCACCACGATGTCGAGCAGACCGTCGAGATTGAGATCGACCAACGCCGCCCCGCGCGAGCGTGCCCCGTTCTCGATCCCCGACTGCGAGCCGCGCTCCGTGAACGTCCCGTCCGCACGGCCGAGGAGAAGGTTGTTCGGGTCGTAGGAGGCATAGTCGACCTGGGCGTCCACGTTGCCCTTCGCGACGAAGAGGTCCAGCCGCCCGTCGTTGTTCACGTCGTCGAACTCCGGGTGCCACGCGGTGGAGGGGAGCACGCCGTCCCCCGCGTAGGGGCGCTGTGCCGTGACGCCGCGCTCGAGCGCGATGTCCGCGTAGGCGGGCCCCGTTGCGCCGCTCTCGAGTGCCTGCAGCTTGTTGTCTGCCTGGCTGGTCAGGTACACCTCCGGCCGGCCGTCGCCGGTGAGGTCCTGGCTCGCGATGCCCATCCCCCAGATGGTGAGGTCCCGCCACCCGTCGGTCTCCCCGTACTCGCGCGGCTCCTCGCCGGGGCGCACGCGCCACAGCTGCTCGCGCGCGTTGCGGTCGTAGTTGCGGTCGTTGCTCATGCGCAGATCCACCCCGCCGTCGCGGTTCCAGTCGGAGAACAACGCCGAGAGGGTGCAGTGACCCGGCAGCGCGACAGGGGTGCCGTATCGCCGGCCCCCCGGCCTGACCAGCTTGCTGGCCGCGCAGTCGTAGGTGTCGGGCACCAGGTAGTTGCCGAAAGCGAGGGTGGGGAGGGATGCATCCTCCTCCCACGTGGCGGAGAACGCGGTGGTCCAGTCCGTCCCCGGGTCGAGACCGAGGGAGGCGGTCATGTCCTCGAACGCGCAGTCGCCCAGCCCGCGCAGGACGGCGTTGCCCTCGGCGCGCCGCAGCACCACGAGGTCGGTCACCCCGTCGCCGTCGACCTCGAGCGGGTACGCGCCGGTGACCGACACGAGATCCGTGACGGGTGACGTCTTCCTCTCGAAGCGCAGTGCAGCACGCGGTTCACCCGTGTTCACGAACAGCGATGCCGGGTTCGTCCCGCCGGCCATGTACAGCTCCGGCATGCCGTCCCCGCTGCAGTCGAACGTGGCGACCCCGCCGCCCACGAAGAACGGGAACTCACCGTCGTAGACATGGGAGATACCGGCCGTCCGGGCCTCGTCCACGAACTGCGGCACGGCCGGCCCGCCGTCGCCCCGCGACAGCGGCACGACGACAGCGGCACTGCCGGCCGTGAGGACGCCGGCGAACGCAACGGCGAGGGTCCTGCGTCTCATCGGGGTCTCGTCGGGCCCGCGGCGTTGTCAGCGTGCCGTCGGCACGGGGAGCTCGGCGACGACGAGCCAGCGCGAACCGGTGGCGCGGCGCATCGCCCACATCGTCTCGAACGGCGCGCTCCCGCGGGACACGATGTCACCCGCCCTGTTGCGCGTCTCCGTGGTGACCGTGCCGCGCGAGATCATCCCCAGGCTCAGGCCGTCCTGCCGGCCGAACGGAACGAGGAGGGTGACGCGGACGTCGTCGAAGTCGTACGAGGAGGTGGCGACGAGTCCCGAGGACGCGGCCCTGCGGAGGCCAGCCTGCATGCTCTCCAGCCGGTCGCCGTGGGCGACCGCAGTGAGGAGCGCGGCATCGTTGTCGCGCAGTGCCTGGTTCTCGAGCGCGAGGTTCTCGGCGAGTGTCAGCACGATGGCGCGCGCACCGTCCACATCAATCTCGTGGTTCCAGTTGATGACCTCCTCGTCCACCGCGATCGCGGGGAACGTGGCGGGGTCCACCCGCGTGGCGAGCCTGCCGACGAGGTTCTCCGGCTCACCCGCGAGGATTCCCTGCGCGGAACGACCCGCAACGGAGAGCCCCGCGAGGAGCACCACCGCACTGAGGGCGAGCGCTCCGGTGCGCCGGCGCGCGGTGAGCACGGTCCCCGTGCCTGGTTCGCCGTTCAGCACCCGCCGTGCGAAGCCGCGGAGGGTGTCCCCCTTGCTCCCGGGTTCCGGCATGTGCCGCTCCAGGAGCGGCCGGACCATCGTCATGATGGTGAGCCCGGCGAGGAGCGCGACCTTCGCGCCGAACTCCGTCTGCTGCGGCGCCATCAACAGCACGCACACCACGCCGACGAGCGCGCCGAACACCGTGCGCCCCACGCGGCCGAGCGGGACGGTGCGGGGGTCGGTGATCATGAAGTACGTGAAGATCAGGATCTCGGGTGACGTCACGATCGTGACCCACAGGTCCGAGCCGCACACCGGTGCGAACGCCCAGCGGGCAGTGAAGCACTGCCCGGAGGCCGCGTTGACGGCGGTGCCCGCCGAGAGCACCAGCCAGAAGGAGATCACCGTGGCAATGAGGCCGAGACGGCGGGTGACGAGCGAGCCCCCGACGAGGATGACCGCGTAGGCGATCACCATGGAGGGGTTCGACAGCGGTGCCCACCAGAAGTCGAGCGGCTCCACCTGGCTGCTCCCGAGCACGATGAACGCGATGACGAGCCCGACGTTGGACGGGTTGAAGACGTGCGAGCCGTTTCTCCTCACCATGAACTTCGTCAGCAGGGAGAATGCGGCGATGCCCGAGAACAGCCACCACTTGTGGAACGTCCAGTGGTCGCCCACGGGGGTCGTGGGCACCCTCAGGATGAGCGCGATTCCGCTGCCGGTGAGCATCGCGCTCGCGGGCCACACGAACGAGCGCGTCTGGCGGAACGTGATCGCGACCTGCAGGACGGCGGTGGTGAGGATGGCGGCGAGGATCTGGGGCACGCTGACATGGAAGCCCAGTCCCACCTGCCCGAGCGTGTGCAAAGTGATGACGATCGCGGCCACGTGCAGGCGCGAGTCACGGATGCGGGGGAGCACGACCGGGTAGGTCCGGCCGAACATCTGCACGGATCGTCCGGGCGCCGCGAGGGCGGGCCGCAGAGCCGGCGCGAACGTTCCTCCCATGGGTGGAGACACTAGTTTCCTGCACTCTTCGCGTGCCATCCCGGGGCGGTCCGCACGGGCCCGTCCCGTGAGCCTGCCCGCCCCGCGGTGACTACTGTGAGCCGTGCAGTCGGGGGACTGCTGAGGAGGGGCCATGGCACGCACGCCGAAGGACACATCGATCATGTTGCTCGCGAACGCTGACCCGCGGGAGCTGCCGCCCCTGTCCTCGGTGAAGGTGCCCCCTGTGTTCCCGACCGGCGCGGGACGCACATCGTTCCCCTACGAGAACCTCGCCTTCGAGGGCGGCGGTGCCAAGGGCTACGCCTACATCGGCGCCGTGCGAGTGCTCGAGGAGGAGGGTATCTATCCGCTGAACATCCGGCGTGTGACCGGGACGAGCATCGGCAGCATGTTCGCGATGTTCGCGGCGCTCGGTGTGAGCAGCGAGTACATGGAGAAGCGCATCCCCGCCGACATCGAGAGCCTGGCCAAGGACGGGTCGGGTGGCGCCATCGGCGGGTTCGTGAGGGCGGCCCGTCGCAAGGGGATGAACCCCGGCCAGCGCCTGTACGACTTCCTCGGCGAGATCCTCGAGGAGGTCACCGGCAGCGCGGATATCACGTTCGCCCAGCTCCACGAGCGGTGCGGCCGCGAGCTGGCGATCCCCGTCACGAACGTGACCCGGATGACCACGGAGTTCTGCCACATCAAGACGACGCCGAACATGGCGGTTCGCGTCGCCACGCGCATGTCGATGTCCCTGCCGGTTCTCCTGCAGCCGATCAGCCTTCGCTCCGTCTACGACAGGGTCACCGGCGATGCAAACGCGGAGTTCTACGTTGACGGTGGTCTCCTCTGCAACAACCCGACTCACGTGTTCGACGGGTGGTGGCTCTCGATGGACCCGCGCGACTCCTTCCTGCGGAGGCTGCAGCCGCTCGACCGCGCGGCGTCGCAGTACCCGCGGTCCGCGCGGTTCAGCCCGGCGAATTCGCGCACGCTCGGGTTCACGCTGTTCGCCGGCGAGGAGACGGACATCACGCGCAGCTGGCTGGAGCCCGGCGCCGAACCGCCTGTGCGCCCCGACACCGAGGCCGCGCGCGAGCACGCGGAGAAAGAGATGGTCCGCCAGCGCCAGAGCGACATGCAGAAGCCGATCCAGCGGCTGCTGAACAGGCTCGACGAGCACGACGCTGATGCCGACGGGCGCATCTCCCGGGTGGAACTACGGGCCACGCTGACCGACGGTTCGTTCTCGCGCGAGGACACCGTCCTCATCTTCGGCACGGATGACGTCGACGAGATCTTCGAGCACATGAATGCCGACGGGGGCGAGACCATCGAGTTCAGCGAGCTCCTCTCCTTCCTCGAGACGCGCGGCCTCGACGTGACCACGTCACTGGTCGGGTTCCCGGCACGTCCGCCGAAGAACATCGTGGACTTCGCGATGAACCTGATCGAAGCCGTCAGTCGCGACCTCACCCGCTCGAACCAGACGAGCGACGACAGGCCGCGCACCATCCCGATCAGCACCGACTACATCGGCACGACCACGTTCAACCTCGTTGACGCCGACCTTCAGTTCATGATCGAGTCGGGTCGCAAGCACACCAAGGCGTTCCTCGACGCCCACCGCAACGGCTGAACGGGAACGGCGCTCGGAGCGTTCCGGCGTACAGTTGGAAGGTGTGGAAATCTTCCACTAGATTCCAGAAATGACCACAATGTCGGAAGTCGCCCGCCACGCGGGTGTCGGCATCGGGACGGTGTCGCGGGTCATCAACGAGCAGCCGAACGTGAGCGCCGCGATGCGCAAGCGCGTCCGCGAGTCCATCGAGGCTGTCGGCTACCACGTGCCGCGGCGGCGCCGCACGGGCCAGGCGGGGCGCGCCGCGTATGTCGGCGTGCTGACCGTGTTCTTCGACGAGCCGTCCGTGTACGAGAGGTGCAAGGGGATCATCGGTCACCTGCAGCCGCTCGGGTACGAGGTCGTCATCTACAACACGGTCGCACCCCAGCAGATCCGGTCCCAGGTGGAGGCGATGGCCTCGCACCCCCTCGACGGTGCCATCGTGATCTCCGCGCAGCTCGACGACGAGGAGGTGCGCATCCTCCGCGCAGCGCCGTTCCCGGTCGTCATGGTCGATGCATTCTGCGAGGGCTTCCGCAGCGTGGGCATCGACGACCGTCACGGCGGCGAGATCGCCGCGCGCCACCTGCTCGACATGGGGCACTCGAGGATCGGCTTCGTCGGCGAGCCGATGGACCAGTTCGGTTTCGTCGCGTCCTCGGAGCGCGAGCGCGGCTTCAGGGACGCGCACCGCAAGTCAGGTGTCGCGGTGGACGAGGAACTCATCCGCCACGGTGCACACATCCGGTCTGCCGCGAAGCATCTGGCGATCGACCTGCTCTCCAACACCGACCCGGTGACCGCCATCGTGGCCACGTCGGACGTGCAGGCAATCGGGGTGATGGAGGCGGCCGCGGAACTGGGAGTGAAGGTGCCCGAGCAGCTCTCCGTCATCGGGTACGACGACCTCGAGGTCGCGGCCATGATGGGGATCACCACCGTGCGCCAGCAACTGGAGCTCTCCGGCCAGCGCGGTGCCGCGCACCTGGTGGAGGCGATCAACGGGGACGGCACGCACGGCACGCAGGAACGGATTGACGTCGAGGTGATCGTGAGGAACACCACGAGACCGCCGGGGTCCCGGGTGTCCTGAAGGCCGACGGCCCGGCAACGGGGTGTGGTCAGAATCGGGTGTGGGGTGGTCAAATCGGCCGTATGGACCCGGGCCGGCCGCACAGCCGCTGCAACGCTTGTTTCCATGGGCACTGGAAGACTGACAACACGACAAGGCGGGAGAATTTCCGCACATCTCACGGGAGGCCGGGCCCGCCGGCTCGCGGGGCTGGCTGCGTCCTCGGTCCTGGGCGTGTGCTCGTTCCTCCTCGTGACAGCTCCGTCACCGGCCGAGGCCGTGGCGAACACGGCATTCAATTTCGGCCCTGGGA
>SXYT01000178.1 GCA_005788205.1 Actinomycetota bacterium
GAACCGAACCGGAGGTCCGATCGATCAGCCGCAGCACGCACCGTCCGATCGTGGACGTGCCCGAACCGGACTCGCCCACAAGACCGAGTGTCTCGCCCCTGTCCACCGAGAAGGACACACCCGACACCGCATGTACCGTCTGGTCGACCGACCTGATGCCGGTCACCGTCTTGACCTTGAACTCCTTGACGAGCCCGGACACATCAAGCAGCGGTTCGGCACTCACGGTGCACTCCCCTGCAGCTCGGCGGCCCTGATGCAGCTCGTCTCTGTCGACCCGATCCGGACCAGTTCGTTGCCGGCGGACGCGCACGCCTCCAGAGCGTGCTCACAACGCGCACGGAATGCGCAGCCGCTGGGCGGGGCGATCATGTTGGGCGGCGCCCCGACGATCGGCTTCAAGCGTTCCTTGTTGGCGCTAGGCAGGGACGAAAGGAGACCACGCGTGTAGGGATGGTGCGGCGTGGCGAAGATGTCGTTCACCAGACCCCGTTCGCTCGTGTTGCCGGCGTACATGACCTCAACGCGGTCGGCAACGCGGGCCACGACGCCGAGGTCGTGGGTGATGAAGACCACGGCAGTGCGGAGCTGGCGCCTCACGTTCTCGATCACGTCGAGAATCTGGGCCTGGACCGTGACATCGAGAGCGGTTGTGGGCTCATCGGCGATCAGCACATCGGGGTCGTTCGCAATCGCCATGGCGATCATCACCCTCTGGCGCATCCCTCCCGAGAACTCGTGTGGATACTGCCTTGCCCTCACGTCTGGCTGGGGAAGCCCCACAAGGTCCAGGAGCTCGACGGCACGGCTGTGCGCGGCCTCCTTCGAGACGTTCTGGTGGGCCTGGATCATCTCCACCACCTGGGCCCCGATCCGGTGCACGGGGTTCAGAGCCGAGAGAGGATCCTGGAAGATCATCGCGATCTTCTTGCCGCGTTGTGCCCTGACCTGCGAGTCAGGCACGCCGATCATCTCGGTGCCCGCAACCTTCGCCGAACCCGTCACGCTCGCGGTCCCGGGCAGCAGACCCATGATCGAGAGGAAAGACACCGACTTGCCCGACCCCGACTCTCCCACGATGCCGACGAGTTCACCCGGCTGGACATCGAGGGAGACTCCCCTGACGGCCTGGACCCTCCCTGCAGGAGTGGCGAAAGAGACATGGAGGTCGCGGATGGAAAGGACAGGCTCCATCATCGGGCCCCCCCGTGCTTCGGGTCGAACGCGTCGCGCAGGCCATCGCCGATGAAGGACACGCACAGCGTGATGACGAGAAGCGCGGCGAACGGGTAGAGGGCGAGCCACCAATAGCCGGCCCGGACGGCGGACTTCGACCCTGCGACCATGAGGCCGAGCGACGTAGCGCCCGTCCCGGGATCGGGCCCGTACCCGAACAGCGAGAGCGTCGCCTCACTGACAATGGCGCCGACGACACCGAGACTGAGCGCGACAAGCATCGGACCGATCGAGTTCGGCAGGAGGTGACGCATGATGATCCGGGCGTTGGAGGCACCGAGGGCTCTGGCGGCCTCGACGAACTCACGCTCCTTCAGCGACATCACCTGCGCCCGCAGGACGCGCGCGACGCCCATCCAGCCGAAGACGGCGAAAAGGAAGACCATGAACCGCACGGAGCTCGGCTCGCCGACGAGAAACGTCACCCAGCCGACAGCCCCGAACATGTTGCGCACAACGAGCAGTGCCACGAGGAACGGGAATGCGAGGAAGACGTCTGTGACACGCATGACAACATCGTCGAAGAGCCCGCCCTTCAGGCCGGCCACGGCGCCGATCAATGACCCGAGCGCCAGGGAGAACACGGCTGACGCGAGACCGATGATGAGGGACACTCTCACCCCATACAGGACCCGGCTGTAGACATCCCGGCCGATGATGTCGGTGCCGAACCATGCGAACGATGCCGGGGGCAGGTTCTGGTTGGGTCCCTGTGAGATGTCGAACACCTGCTCATTCACCCCGTATCGGGCGGTCAACGGAGACAGGAGCACCCACAGAATCAGCAGGACGAGAATCCCCACGGACACCACCGCGGCTCTGTGGGTGAGGAAACGTCTGAACGCGAGCCTTCCCGGGGACAGCGATTCGGCTGTCAGCCCGACGGCGGCATCGAGATTGGAGGCCGGGGTTTCAGCCAAGACGGATCCTCGGGTCGAGCTTGGCGTACGCGATGTCCGCGAGGAGGTTGAACACGACCACGGATCCGATGATGAGCACCATCCACGGCATCAGCTCGGGGAAGTCGCCGTTGCTGTATGCGACAAGAAAGAACCTGCCCATGCCCGGGTACTCGAACAGGCCCTCGGTGATGATGAGGCCACCGACCACGGCACCGACGTCCAGGAAGGCGAGCGTGGTCACGGGAATCAGTGCATTCCTGAGGGCATGATGCACGAGCACACGGCGTTCGGAGATTCCCTTCGCCCTCGCGGTACGCATGTACTCGCTGTTCAGCACGTCAAGGAGGGAAGCCCTCATGTACCGCGAATAGACGGCGATCGACTGGATGGAGACCACTACGACAGGGAGCGCCATGTGCTTGAGCATCAGGAAGAGATCGAAGCCCTGGTGTCCGGCCGGATAGACGCCGGACACCGGGAAGAGCGCGTACCCGAACCACTTCTGCCAGTACACGGCAAAGAACAGCTGCAGCAGGAGCGCCGACACGAACGGGGGCACGGCCAGGCCGACGAGGGCCGACGAGTTCACGAGGGTGTCACGGAGCCGCCCCGGACGGAGCGCGGCAAGCACACCGAGCGCATTCCCGACCAGGATCCCGATGAACGATGCAACCAGGCCGAGACGGAGCGAGTTGGCGAGCGCATCCTTCAGGTGGGGCCAGACCTCGCGGCTGCCCTTGATGCTGCGCGGCCAGTCCAGCGTCACGAAACCCCAGAGCCACTTGAAATAGCCCCTGATGTACCCGAAGGCACCGCTGTACAGGCCGTTCGCGGCGATGTACTGGTCGATTTTCTTCTTGGAGGCGCGAATGTTCGTGCGTCTGTAGCTGGCGACGGGGTCGGTGCCGAGCCGCAGTGCCACGTACACGAGAAACGTCACGAGAAGGAGCGTGGGCAGCAGCCACACTGCGCGGCGCAACGTGTACCGAAGCATCACACCCTCCCTCGCGGATGATTGATTGTCCCCGGACCGCGGGACGAAATCAGGCCCGAACGGGGCGTGGGTGCGGGGCTCTTGCGAACCCCGCACCCACGATGAATCCCGTCGGCTCGCGCCGTGCTAGTCGGTCTCGACCTTGGGGTCGGACTTCAGCAGCTCGGTCACGACGTACTTGCCGTCGTTGGTGGTGCGGAACGCACCTGGCATGAGTTGCTGAGCAACAGTCCAGAGGTACCACGACGACGACGCACACTCGGTGACGGGGTTGAGGCAACCCGGCCACTGCTCCGCACCGATGACGATCTGGCCGTCACCGTCGAGGTCCTTCCACTGGTACGTGTCGTTGAACGCCGCGTTGTTGTTCAACTCGCCCTCAACGTTGTCAACCCGGTCGGTGCGGTACGCACCGGACTTCGGGAACTGGAACAGCGGGATGAGGATGTAGTCCTTGTCCATCTCGACGATGGCGGACTTGATCAGCTCGGCACGCTTGGCCTCGTCGATCTCCCTGTCGGAGTTCTTGAGTGCCTCGGTGGCCGTTTCGTTCATCCAGCCCTGGAAATTTCCACCCTTGTTGTCATTCTCAGGAGTCGGCACTTGGTCCGAGGAGAAACCGCCGACGAGGTATGCCGGGTCTGGCGGGGCAGTGCTGATGTACATCGCGAGGTCGTAGTCCATGCCCGGCAGGCGCTTCTGGAAGTAGCAATCCGCGTCGCAGTTGTAGGCGACGACATTGAAGCCGGCCTTCTTCAGCAGCGGGATGAGGAAAGCCTGGGTGGACTCGCGACGGATGTTGCCCGTGTTGATGACCCACTCGATCTTCGGCGCCACGCCGTCCTTGGCCCACAGGCCCTCGCCGTTCTTCTCGTAGCCGGCGTCCTCCATCAGTTCGTCAGCCGCGTCCTGGTCGTACTTGTTTCCGAAGATCCCCTCGGGGCAGTACATGCCGGGAATGATCGGGCCACAAGTCAGGAGAGTTCCGTCCGAAGCAATCGGGATGTAGATCTGCTTGAACAGGGCATCAAGGTCGATCGACTTGTAGAAGGCCTCGCGGAACGCCTTGTCGGCGAACGGACGTGTCTTCTCGCCGTCGGCCGTCATGTTCTTGCCGTCGACGCCGAGGTTCATGTAGAGGGCCTCGTAGTCGCCGCCGTAGTTGAGCACGGTCTTGACATTCGGGTCGGCGAGCTCATCGGTGATACCCGCGTAGAACTGCGGGTAGATGAAATCGACAGAACCAGCCTTGAGGTCGGTGATCTGGGTCTCGGCTCTCGGGACCATGACCAGCTTCTTCACACCTTCGCCCACCTTGCGGGGGCCCCAGTAGTTCTCGTTGGGGAGAAACACCACTTGGTCGGCGCTCCAGGAATCCATCTTCCACTCGGCTCCCGAGTAGTTGAACGTGGTGCCGAAGTCACCGGAGATGTCCTTGCAGTCCGCCACGGCGGCCTTCTTCAGCAGACCGCTGAAAAGGTTCTTGTACGGTGCGTAGAGTTCCTTGAACTTGACCACGACCTGCTTGTCGGAATCCCCGGCCTCGACCGAGGTGATCTTGTCGTAGCCCGATGTGGAAATCGAACCGGGGGTGTTCATCGCCGCGTCAAAGGTGCACTGGAAGTCCGCAGCCGTGATGGGGGTTGCGTCCTCCCACTGTGCCTCGTCGGCAATGTCGTACGTGATGGTCATGGCTGACTCGCCTGACCCGCTGCCACCGCCCGCCGCCGTCGTGTCCGAAGCGCTGTCGCTCCCCCCGCCGCACGCGGCGAGAAGAAGGACGGAGCCCAGCAGACCGCCGGCGAACTTGGTGCTCTTCCGAATGTTCCTCACTAATGACCTCCCTGGTCGGTTGGTGGGGAAGAAGCGGGCGAACCCGGCCGGCACCCCTCCCCGGCGCGCTCGGCACTTGCAAACTACCACTGGGGGCGCCAGTGCCGGAAAAACGCGGGTTTCAGGCCTCGGATGGCTCGTGGAGCCGGTACTGGATGATCCGGGCGAACTCCTCGGGATCAAGACTGGCCCCGCCCACGAGGGCACCGTCCACGTCCGGCTGCGCCATCAGTTCCTTGATCGTCCCCGCTTTCACGGAGCCGCCGTACTGGATGCGCACCGCCCCCGCAGCCTCGGCGCTGGCGAGGGATGCCACCGTCGACCTGATGGCCGCACAGACCTCCTGCGCATCGGAGGCTGTCGCCGTGCGGCCGGTCCCTATGGCCCAGATGGGCTCGTACGCGACCACCAGCGAGCCGGCCTGGGCAGGCGAGCAGCCCTCCAGTGCGGCCCGGACCTGTTTCGTGACCTTGTCCATCGTGGTGCCGGCCTCCCGCTCCTCGAGCGTCTCGCCGACGCACACGATGGGCGTCATCTTGTTGCGCAGCACAGCCGCCACCTTGTCCCTGACCATGGCGTCCGTCTCGCCGAACAGCTCCCTCCGCTCGCTGTGGCCGACGATCACGTACGACACGTTGAGCTTCTGGAGGAACACCGGGGAGACCTCGCCCGTGAACGCGCCCTTGTCCTCGGAGTGGCAGTTCTGCGCCCCGAGGGCGAACCGAAGGTCGTCGGCCTCGATGAGGGTCTGGACGCTCCTGATGTCCGTGAACGGCGGGTGCAGGCTCACGTCGACGGTCTCGAAGTCGTCCTTGCCGACGAGGTACGTCAGCTTCTGGACGACCTGGATCGCCTCGTAGTGGTTCTGGTTCATCTTCCAGTTGCCGCTGATGAGCGGCCTGCGGGTCTCAGCGGGCATTCGGTGCACCTCTCAATGCGGCGAGCCCGGGGAGATCCCCGAGCTCTAGTAATTCGAGCGAGGCCCCGCCACCCGTTGACACATGGTCCACGTCGTCGTCGAGACCGAACTGGGCGAGAGCGGCCGCGCTGTCCCCACCGCCGACCACAGTGAACGCCCTGGTGGTCGCCACTGCCTCGGCGACCGTCCGGGTCCCGGCCGCGAAGCGCTCATCCTCGAACATACCCATCGGGCCGTTCCAGAACACCGTGCGGGCGTCCATGATGACATCGGAGAACGCGGCCGCGGAGCCGGGCCCGATGTCGAGGCCCTTGGCACCGTCGGGCAGCCGGACGCCGAATGTCGCGAACCGTCCACCGGTGTCGAGCCCGACAATGTCCTCAGGGAGATGAATCGACCTGCCTGAGTCCAGCAGCCGCCGGCAGGTCGCGATCTGGTCGAGTTCGCAGATCGAGTCACCGACCGGGTGGCCGCGGGCCGCGAGGAACGTGAAGCACATCCCGCCGCCGATCACGAGCGCATCAACCACCTGCAGCAACGACTCGATGACGCCCATCTTGTCGCTGACCTTGGCGCCGCCAAGAATCGCGACGAACGGGCGTTTCGGGTTCTCGCGCAGTCCCCCGAGCACCTCCACCTCACGCTCGAGCAGCCGGCCGGCCGCCGACGGCAGGGCGCGCGGCGGGCCCACGATGGAGGCGTGGGTGCGGTGGGAGGCACCGAATGCGTCGTTGACGTACATGTCGACTCCCTTCACGAGGGAAGCCACGAAGTCGGGGTCATTCTTCTCCTCGCCCGCGTTGAACCGCAGATTCTCGAGCAGTTCGACTCCCGGCGCCAACTCCGCCAGACGGGCGCGGACCGGCGCAAGCGAGTGCTTCTGCTCGGGTGCTCCCTTCGGCCTCCCCAGGTGCGTCGCACACACCACGGATGCACCGCGCTCTGTCAGCCAGTTGATCGTGGGGAGAGCAGCCCTGATCCTGAAGTCATCCGTGATTCGGCGGGCTTCGTCTGGGCCCTCCATGGGAACGTTGAAGTCCGTGCGAACCAGAACGCGTTTCCCCGCGACGTCACCGAGGTCCTCCAGAACGGGGATCCTGGACATGTCGCTACTTGCCGACGTGGAGCACGAGGTCGACGAGACGGTTCGAATAGCCCCACTCGTTGTCGGACCAGCCGAGCACTTTCACGAGCGTGCCCATGCTCATGGTCAGCTCGCTGTCGAAGACACAGCTGTGCGGGTTCGTCACAATGTCGCTCGAGACGATCGGTGCATCCGTGTACTCGAGCACGCCCTTCAGCGAACCGGCGGCGGCGGCACGGAACGCGGCGTTGATCTCCTCGACGGAGGCCGGCTTCTTGAGGTTCGCCACGAAGTCCGTGATGGAGCCGGTGGGCACCGGGACACGCAGCGACGTACCGTCGAGACGGCCCTTCATCGCCTCAAGCACGAGGGACGTGGCCCGGGCCGCACCGGTGCTCGTTGGGGTGATGTTGATGGCAGCCCCGCGAGCACGGCGGAGGTCGCTGTGCGGGCCGTCCACCAGCTGCTGGTCGCCCGTGTAGGCGTGGATGGTCGTCATGAGCCCGTTCTCGATGCCGAAGGCGTCGTCGAGGACCTTCACCATCGGCACGAAGCAGTTGGTGGTGCACGAGGCGTTGGACACGACCTTGTGCTTCGTGCGGTCGAAGTCGCCGTGGTTGATGCCGTACACGAACGTCGCGTCGGCACCGTTCGACGGTGCGGACACGATGACCAGCGGTGCGCCGGCTTCGAGGTGCGCGGCCGCCTTGTCACGGTCGGTGAAGAACCCGGTGGACTCGATCACCAGGTCGACTTTGAGGTCGCCCCACGGAAGCGCCTTGGGGTCACGCTCGGAGAGGACCCTCAGCACCTTCCCGTCGATGCTGATGCCGTTCTCCACCGCCTTGATGTCGTTCGGCAGCATGCCCAGCACGGAGTCGTACTTGAGCAGGTGAGCCATCGTCTTCAGCGAGCCGAGATCGTTGACAGCCACGATCTCGATGTCGACGCCCCTTGCGGAGGCTGCCCTGAAGAAGGTACGGCCGATGCGGCCGAAACCGTTGATTCCAACACGAACAGTCACGAGGGGTTCCTTTCGAAAGGGGGCACCGTTGCCGCGAGTCACCCTAGTTCCCTCCCCCGTCAGCCAAAAGATGGCAGAAATACCGCTGCGTCAGAGACTCAGGTCACGGTGCGAGACCCTGGGGCTGTACCTCGCGCCGCGGAGGTGCGCTGCGACGGCCTCCACGACCGCGACGGACCTGTGTCTCCCGCCGGTGCAGCCCACGCCGATCGTCAGGTAACTGCGACCTTCCGCCACGTACGAAGGAAGCACCAGGTCAAGCAGTGATGTCACGCGCCCGAGGAACTCCCCGGCAAGATCCGAACCGAGGACGTACGACGACACCGCCGGGTCGAGCCCCGTCAACGGCCTCAGGGCCTCGTCCCAGTGGGGGTTCGGCAGGAACCGGACATCGAACACCGTGTCCACGTCGATCGGGACACCGTGCTTGAAACCGAAGGAGATGACCGTGATCTGCAGGGAGTCGGTCGGGGACTCGGGCCCGAACAGATCCCTCAGTTGCGCCTTCAGCTGGTGGACCGTGAGACCCGTGGTGTCGATCACGAGGTCCGCCGACGCCTTCACTTCCGCGACAGCCGTCCTCTCGGCCTCGATGACCCCCTCGAGACTCTTCACGCCGTCGCTGAGGGGGTGTTTGCGGCGTGTCTCCTCGTAGCGGCGCACGAGCTCGCGTGTCGATGCATCCAGGAACATGATCCGCACGCGGTGCCCCTGCGAGCGCAGGTTCACGATGGCACCGAGAATGCCCGCCTGGTGGCGCGCGTTGCCGACCACGAGGCACAGTTTCTCGATCTCACCGCCTGACTCCCCCGACAACTCGACGACCTTGTCAAGCAGGGTGACGGGGAGGTTGTCGACTACGAACCATCCCAGGTCCTCCAGGTCGTCGGCGGCCTGGGACCTCCCAGCACCAGAGAGACCCGTGATGACGAGGATGTCGGCCATTGGCACCGACACTAACCGCGGCTCACCGCTTGACGGCGCGCATGTAGAGGAGCCGCGGAACAGTCCGGGCGAACGGGTACTCAGGAGCCCTCTCGAGGAAACCCGCGGGGGGCTCGGGTTCCACCATGCGCTCCAGAAAGAGCCCGTGCGCGATCATCGTGTTCACGTACCGCGAGAGCGGCCTGTGCAGGAAGCGGATGTGGACGCCGAGTTCGACCTCCTCGATGCTCTCCGTCTCCACCAGGTACGGGCCGATGCGCCAGTACTGCTCCGGCGGCTCCACCATGTGGTCGTCGATCCACCCGCTGCCCGGGGTCTGGAGCAGCGGGTGGTTCAGGAAAAACGAGAAACGCCCACCGGGACGCAGCACGCGGGACACCTCCGAGATGGCCGCGTCAACGTCGTCGATGTGCTCGAAGACGAGGCATGCCATGACGGCATCGAAGTGCGCATTACCGAACGGCAGCCCTGTCGCCGAACCCTCGAGGTACTCGGGGCCGCCGGCCCTCTCGCGCGCGACCTCCAGGTTGCGCCGTGTCGGATCAATGCCCGTCACGGCGCAACCGGTCACCGCGAGTGCCCGCGCGATCTGTCCGTCCCCGCACCCGATGTCGAGCACGCGGCCTGAGCCGCCGAGTTCCTCGACCGCAAGGGGGATTATCTGTTCCTCGTACTCCGGGTCTGCGCCGTCCGTGAAGCCGTCGATCCACCACTGGGCGTGCCTGTCCCACAGGGAATCCGATGTCATGCGGTGAATCTACGGCGCAGCGGCATCCGTGCCCTCCGCCGCGGGATGGAACCGCGCGTGGACGGCATCGGCGACGGCGGCAGGCAACCAAGACAGCAGGGAGAAATCCTCGCGCGATGCCCTCTTGACGGCATTCACCCCGCCCATCTCCTTCACCAGGCGCTTCGCGCGCGTCTCGCCGAGCCCCGGAATCCCGTCGAGCGAGGAGGACACCATCCTCCTCCCGCGCAACTCACGGTGGAACGTGTTCGCGAAGCGGTGCGCCTCGTCGCGGATGCGCTGCAGCATGAAGAGCGCCTCGCTGCCGCGCGGGATGCGCACCGGAGCCTGCTGACCCGGCACGTACACCTCCTCAAAGCGCTTGGCAAGCGAGGCAACCGGGATCTCATCCTCCAGACCGAGTTCCCGGACAACCTGCTCCGCCACGGCCAGCTGGCCCTTCCCGCCGTCGACAAGGAGAAGCTGCGGCGGGTAGGCGAATTTCCCGGGCTTCTCGCCCCGCTCGGTGACAGGCCTGTCGCGTTCCTCCACGTACGCCGACAGCCGGCGTGTCAGGACCTCGCGCATCGCGGCGTAATCGTCGTTGCCCGGCACGCCGACCTTGAAACGCCGGTACTCGCGCTTGTTGGGCAGCCCGTCCTCCAGCACCACCATCGAACCGACGTAATCGGTGCCCTGGAGGTGGGCCATGTCGTAGCACTCGATCCGCAACGGTGCCTCGGGAAGACCCAGCAGGTCCTGCAGTTCCGTCAGGGCGCGGCTTCGCGTGTTGTGGTCGGCCGCCCTCCGCATGCGGCTGCGCATGAACTCCTCGCGCGCGTTGTGGGTCACCGTCTCGGCGAGCTCGCGCTTGTCGCCGCGTTGCGGCACCCGCACCTGCACCTGGGTTCCCCTGGAGAAACTCAGCCACTCGGCGAAGAGCCCGGGATCACTCGGGAGCACAGGGACCAGGACGGTCCGCGGGATGCCGAGCGGCGGTGCGTCCCCGTACAGATCCTCGAGGATGCGGTCCACGAGCCTGCCACCCGGGAGGTCCTCGACCTTGTCGACGATGAAACCCTTCCTGCCCACGACCCTGCCGTTGCGCACGAAGAACACCTGCACGGACGCCTCCAGATCGTCGTCGGCGATGCCGATGACATCGAGGTCCTCGTCCTTCTCCCCCACCATCTGTTGCTTCTCGACTGCACGCTGCACGCTCGCCAGCCGGTCCCGCAGGCGTGCCGCGGCCTCGAAGTTGAGGTCCTGGGATGCCGCGAGCATCTCGCTCTCCAGGTGCTCCACGACGTCATCGGTGCGCCCGCCCAGGAACGCGCTCATGCTCTCCACGTACCCGGCATACGTCTCCTGGTCGACCTCGCCGACGCACGGACCGGCGCACTTCTCGATATGGAACAGCAGGCACGGCCTGCCCAGCCGGGCGTGCTGGTTGAACTTGCCCTGGCTGCAGGTGCGCACGGGGAAAGTCCGGAGCAGCAGGTCGAGCGTCTCACGGATCGCGTACGCATGGGCGAAAGGCCCGAAGTAACGCGTTCCCCTGCGTTTGGTGCCCCGGGTGACCATGGCCCTCGGCCACTCCTCGTCGACCGTGATCGCCAGGAACGGGTAGCTCTTGTCGTCGCGGAGACGCACGTTGAAGCGCGGACGATGCTGCTTGATGAGGCTGTACTCGAGCATCAGTGCCTCGACCTCGTTGCGCACCTCGATCCACTCGACGGAATGCGCCGCGCTCACCATTGCGCCAGTGCGAGGATGCAGCACGGCGGGGTCCTGGAAATAACTGGACAGCCGGGAACGCAGGTTGGAGGCCTTCCCCACGTAAATCACCCGTCCGTGCTCGTCCTTGAACTGGTAGGAGCCCGGCGTCGTGGGCACAGATCCACTCGCGGGCCTCTGCACCGCCATGGTCAGGCCTTCTTCGCTCGCGGGCGGCCCGCGGTGCCGGCAGGCCGTTTGGCCGCCGCCTTCTTCCCTGCCACTTCCCGCGACTTCGGAACAGGCACCGGGCTTGCCTTCGGTCTCGGGGCGGCCCCCTTGCCCCGTGACTTCGGCGCGGGCTCCACACCGAGCATCGGGGCCAGGAACCTGCCGGTGTGGCTGGAACCGCATGCCGCCACCGTCTCGGGCGTGCCCTGGCTCACGATGGCTCCGCCCCCGGTGCCGCCCTCCGGCCCCAGATCGATCAACCAATCGGCCGTCTTTATGACGTCAAGGTTGTGCTCGATGACAAGGACGGTGTTGCCCTGGTCCACGAGACGCGAGAGAACGGTGAGGAGCCGGCTGACATCCTCGAAATGGAGCCCGGTCGTCGGTTCGTCGAGCAGGTACATCGTGTGCCCCGTGGACCGCTTGGCGAGTTCGGATGCCAGTTTCACGCGCTGGGCCTCGCCTCCGGAGAGAGTCGGCGCACTCTGGCCGAGCCTGACATACCCGAGTCCCACGTCCACGAGGGTCTGCATGTGCCGGGCGATCGTCGGTTGGTTCGCGAAGAAACCGAGTGCATCGGCGATGGGCATGTCCAGCACCTCGGCGATGTTCTTCCCCTTGAACGCGATCTCGAGGGTGTCCCTGTTGTAGCGGGCCCCCTTGCAGACCTCGCACGGCACGTACACATCGGGGAGGACGTGCATCTCGATCTTGATCGTCCCGTCACCGGAGCATGCCTCGCACCGACCGCCCTGGACGTTGAAGCTGAACCGGCCCGGCTGGTACCCGCGGACCTTCGACTCAGGGGTGGCTGCGAACAACTTCCTGATGCCGTCGAAGACGCCTGTGTAGGTGGCTGGGTTCGATCGCGGGGTGCGACCGATCGGCGACTGGTCGACCCGCACCAGTTTGTCGACGTGTTCGAGGCCGTTGATCCGGGTGTGTCGGCCGGGCACCTGACGCGCTCCGTTGAGGCGGTTGGCCAGCACAGTGGCCAGGATGTCGTTCACCAGAGTGGACTTGCCGGAGCCGGACACCCCCGTCACCGCGGTCAGTACGCCCAGCGGGAAAGCCACGTCGATCTCGCGCAGGTTGTGTTCCCGAGCACCGACCACCGTCAGCTGACGCTTGCGGTCGACCGGCCGGCGGATCGCGGGCACCTCGATGCTCTGCTTTCCGGACAGATAGGACCCGGTGAGAGATTTGGGGTTTTTCAACAGGTCGGCGTAGGTACCGCTGTGCACTACCTGACCGCCATGCTCACCGGCGGCGGGCCCGATATCGACAACCCAGTCGGCGTGGGCGATGGTGTCCTCGTCGTGCTCGACAACGATCAGTGTGTTGCCCAAATCCCTTAGCCGCGTGAGGGTTTCAATCAAACGACGGTTATCGCGCTGATGCAGCCCGATCGACGGTTCATCAAGCACGTACAGCACCCCGACCAGACCAGAACCGATCTGGGTGGCCAGCCGGATTCGCTGCGCCTCACCACCGGAGAGCGTGCCCGCAGCCCGGGCCAGTGAGAGGTAGTCCAGCCCGACGTCGAGCAGGAAGCCCAGCCGGGACTGCACCTCTTTGAGCACCTGCCCGGCGATCGCCTGCTCGCGGCCGCCGAGGGTGAGGTCGTTGAGGAAGTTTGAGCACTCCCTGATGGACAGCTCGCACACGGCTGCGATCGATTTCGCATCCTTGCCGGCCGACAGCGTCACTGCCAGAATCTCTGGCTTGAGACGGGTGCCGTCGCATTCTGGGCAGGGGATGTCCCGCATGAAGCCTTCGTAGCGTTCCTTCATCAACTCCGAGTCGGTCTGCTCCATGCGTCGCTGCAGGAAGGCCATCACGCCCTCGAAGTCGGCGAAGTACGACCGGGTGCGGCCGTAGCGATTGCGGTAGCGCACGTGCACCTGCTCGTCGCAGCCTTCGAGGATCGCCTTGCGCGCCTTGGCAGGAAGCTTGCGCCACGGGGTGTCCATGTCGAACCCCATCGACTCCCCCAGCCCAGCCAACATGCGGGTGAAGTACTCCGAACTCTGGCCCATCGACCACGGCGCCACCGCGCCGTCGGCCAGGGTGCGATCTTGATCGGGCACGACGAGTTCGGGGTCGACCTCTTTGCGGATACCCAGGCCGCTGCACTCCGGGCAGGCGCCGTAGGGCGAGTTGAACGAAAACGACCGCGGCTCAAGATCGTCCACCGCCAGCGGGTGCCCGTTGGGACAGGCAAGTTTCTCGGAAAACCGTTGCTCGCGGTGCGGGTCGTGCTCGTCGCGGTCGACGAAATCCAGCACCACAATGCCGTCGGCCAGACCCAACGCGGTCTCGATCGAATCGGTCAGCCGCTGTTTGGAGCTAGCCTTGACCGTCAGTCGGTCGACGACAACTTCGATGTCGTGTTTTTCCTGCTTCTTCAGAGTCGGCGGCTCGGTCAGCGGATACACCACCCCGTCGACCCGGATGCGGCTGTAGCCCTGGGTGTTGAGCTTGTCGAAGAGGTCGACGAACTCGCCCTTGCGGGTGCGCACCACCGGCGCGAGTACCTGGAACTTGGTGCCCTCCGGCATGGCCAGC
>SXYT01000040.1 GCA_005788205.1 Actinomycetota bacterium
CTCCAGCGAGGAGAAGCGGCAGCTCGCGCTCGACCGCGGTGCGTTCGCCACAGTCGACGTGCTGAACGATGACGTGAAGGCGAGGGCGCGCGAGCTCGGGGGCGGCGGTGTCGACATCGTGTACGACCCGGTCGGCGGTGATCTCGCGGAACCGTGCCTCCGCGCGCTGAACGCCGGCGGCGAGTACATGGTGGTCGGTTTCGTGGCGGGCATCCCGCGCCTGCCGGCGAACTTCGTGCTGCTCCTCAACCGCACCGTCGTCGGCGTGGACTGGGGGGCGTGGGTCGGCCGCAACCAGGCGGAGAACCAGAAGATGCTGATCGAGGTGATGGGAAGGATCGTGGACGGTTCCCTGCGGCCCGTGGAGCCGGTCGTCTACCCGATGTCGCGTGCCGTGGACGCCATGCGCGACCTGCAGAACCGCAAGGTCGCGGGCAAGGTCGCTCTCGTCCCCGATTTCGCCTGAGCGCGCCCGGTCAGCGCGGGCGCTCCAGCTCGTAGAGGGGCAGCCCGACCGACCGGGCCACCCACAGCCCGGCGCCGATCTGCTCGAACCGCCGCCCGAGCCTCGTGCGGTACCACGAGGCGGTGCGGCGCGTGACCGACATGTCGGTCGAGTCCGTGTCCACGATGTTGTCGAGGTCCGATGATGTCGGTGCCTCCACGTACAGCAGGCCGTGCGATGCCGCGGCGATGTTCTCGATCGCTGCCTCGGCACCCTTGGCATCGAGGTAGTGCAGCACGCCGTGGCACACGACCAGGTCGAACCTGCGCGACGGGCGCCACTTCGTGATGTCGCGGAGTTCGTGCCCGTATTCCGCGCAGGCGTGCTCGCTCACGTCGGTCGACACGTACTCGACGTCCGGTTGGTTCGCGGCGTACCAGTCCCGCCAGTACCCGGGGCCAGCGCCGATGTCGAGGACGCTCTGCACCGGGATGTCCCACCACTGGGCGAGCGAGTGGACGGCAGATGCGAGATGAGCGACCTTTCCGCGTGTGTGCACCGGGTCGTCACCGTAGAAGCGCTCGTAGTACTCGCTGTCGAAAGTTGCGCGGCGGGGCATCGGGTCAGGAGAGCCCGAACTCGGAGTAACCGTGGGCGACCCTCTGCCACGGCTGGATCCGCTCCAGCCTCTCGGCGATGCCGAGGGCGAGGCAGTCACCGAACCGCGGGGCGGTGACCTGGAACCCCACGGGCACGCCGTGGTTGTCGAACCCCATCGGCACGCTCACCGCGGGATGACCGGTGAGGTTCGCGTCCGTGGTGTTGAGGGCGATCATCGTGTCGTGCTCGACCTTTCCCGCGCTGCTGGCCATCGGACCCTCCGCCGGCCACGACCGTGCGTTCGCCGTGGGGACCACGACCACGCCGTCGTCACCGAGCAGGTCGTCGAAACGCGCGCCGAACTCGTGGCGTGCCCGCTGTGCCTCCACGTACTGCTCGGCGGTCACCTTCTCGCCGAATGCGAGCTGACTCTGCACGTAGTCGCTCATCTCGGGCCACCTGTCCCTGACGTGGAGGAGGCTCTGGGTGAGCTCGGCGGTGGAGATGACGAACCATGACCACACTGCCGCGTTGCTCGTGGGCGGGTCGGCCCGCACCACCGTGACACCGTCGGCGGCGAGCAAGTCGAGCGTGCGCTCGTATGCCTCCTCGATCTCTGTGTCCACGTCTGCGCGGTAGGTGCGGCAGGCGATGACCCTGCGCGGCATGCGCGGGGCGAGATCGATGCTGCCCTTCGGCAGCGAGAGGAAGTCGCCACGTGCCGGGCCGTGGGTCACCGATGCCTCGGTGATGACGTCGGCGACCGATGTTCCCGAGGTGCCCTGGGTGGAGAAATGAATCCACCGCGGCAGCACGTTGCGCCCGATCGCGCCCATCGACGGCTTGTAGCCGACGAGCCCGCATGCCGCGGCCGGGCCGCGCACGCTGCCGCCGCCGTCGGAAGTGGTGGCGAGAGGCACGAGCGCCGCCGCGAGCGCCGCCGCGCTGCCGCCGCTGGAACCGCCGCTGGATCTCTGCGTGTTCCACGGGTTGCGCGTGGCTCCGAACACCTTGTTCACCGTGGTCGCGGTCGCGCCGAACTCCGGCGAGTTGGTTCGCCCGAGAATGATCGCGCCGGCGGCCTCCAGCCGCTCCACGACGATGTCGGACACCTCGTCGGCGGGACCGTCCGCGTACAGGGTGCTGCCCGCCGTGGTGACGCGGCCCTTCACGCGTGCCATGTCCTTCACGAGGAAGGGAAGCCCTGCGAGCGGACCCGTGCGGGGGTGATTCCGTGCGGTCGCGAGCGCCTCCTCTGCGTACAGAGCCACGACCGCGTTGAGTTCACCCGCGGCACTGATGCGGGTGATTGCCTCGTTCACGAGGTCGACGGGATTGATACGGCCCTGCGTGACCGCGGAGGCGAGTTCTCTCAGCATGGACCGAGACTAGTGAGGGTCCCGCAGGGGGGACGGTGGCGCACGCGCGACGGCGTGGTCTGCGGTGTCACCCGAGGGGGAACCACTGCCACTCGAGATCCGACACCGTGGGGTCGACGGTCTCGAGGAGGGCGAGGCCGACGATGGTCCCGCGCCCGGGGACGGACTGCAGGAGCGGTGCCCGGAACCGTGCCACGATCTCCTCCATCGCATCATGCCCGTACTCGTCGAGGAGACGCGACAGTCCTGGTGAGTGTCGTGCCGTGACGAGCAGCTCGATGCGGAACAGACGCCACTGCCGCAAACCGGGGGAGAGATAGGAGCGCAGGTTCGCGGACATGCCCGCACGGAAGTCGCTCGCCGACCCGAGGTCCACCCATGCCTCGGTGTCACGGTGCGCCTGCGGCGGGTGGATGATCGACACGCAGTCGATGACGAGGGATTCCTTGTTCTCGTAGAGCCCGTATATGGCCCCGACACTGACGCCCGCGCGCCTGGCGATGCGCGACACTGTCGCGCGGTGCACGCCGGAGCGCGCGATCACGTACTCGGTGGCGTCGATGAGCGCGTCACGAATGTCGTCGCCCGTGCGGATTTTCTCGACGGCCCCGGGTTGCGACGGCCCGCTGGCGGCCGGCTCCGTGTGTCCTTTGCCCGAGACGAAGGGGTGGAGCAGGTGGCGCGGATCGATGGCTGTCGTGTTGCCGGGCCCCGCGGACGAGTTCAGCAGGGCCGAGCCGAGGAGTGTCGCGGCAGTGAGGAGGAGCAACTCGCGCTCGGCACCTGTCGTCCCGGGTCCGGCACCGAAGCACGCAAGCAGTTCGTTCACGTCGTGGTGCACGACCTCGGCGAGCACCTCGTCACGCCGGGCCGCCGCGATGACCTCGGTCGCGCTCCCGATGTCGGGGACCGCTGTCCCGTCGCACCGCGCCGCCCACAGGTCCACCGCGGCATCCACTGCGGCAGTGTCGCGGTCGATGACCGCGCGGAACGCAGCATCGAGGAC
>SXYT01000041.1 GCA_005788205.1 Actinomycetota bacterium
CGCGGTCGCCACGATGCTGCGTCCGGGCTCCACGCGCACCACGACACCGGACGGCAGGCCCGCGGTGGCCGCACGGATCGCGCCGGCCCACTCGGCCATGGTCGGCGCCGATTCGTCGCCCGTGTACGCCACGCCGAGCCCACCGCCGAGGGTGAGCTCGGGCAGGCCCGTGCCGGCGAACACCTCCACCATCACCCGGCTCGCCTTCTCGAGGAGCCCTGCCGACATCACGTTCGACCCGATGTGGCAGTGCAGGCCGACGAGGTTCACCGAGGACGCCGAGCGTGCACGGGCGATCGCGGCGTGCGCGTCACCGTTCGCCAGGTTGAAGCCGAACTTCGAGTCGTCCTGGCCGGTGGAGACATACTCGTGCGTGTCGGCGTGGACCCCGGGCGTGATGCGCAGGTGGATGTCGGGGACGGGCAGGCCAGACGCGTGCAGGCGGTCAAGCCGGTCGAGTTCGTCGAAACTGTCCACCACGATGTGGAGCACGCCGACGGTGACCGCCTGGCGCAGCTCCTCGTCGGACTTGTTGTTCCCGTGGACGGTGCAGGCAGATGCCGGCACGCCCGCCGACAGTGCAGCATGCAGCTCGCCGCCGGTCGCGACGTCCAGCAGGAGACCCTCCTCATGGGCGAGACGCGCCATCGCGCCGCACAGGAACGCCTTGGTCGCGTACACCACGCGACCCGCACCGAACTCGGCCACCGCCTGGCGACAGCGGGAGCGCAGGTGCGCCTCGTCGTAGACGTAGAGGGGCGTGCCGAACTCCTCCGCGAGACGGGGCACGGTGACCCCGCCCACGGAGAGGACACCGCCGGCCGACACTTCGGCTGTCTCCGGCAGGAGGGAACGGCTGACGGCGCTCACATCTGCTCCGGTGCCTGGATCCCGAGCAGGTCGAGACCGCACGACATGACGCGTGCCGTGGTGTCGCAGAGAAGCAGGCGCGATGCACGGACGGCGTCGTCGGCCTTGAGCACCGGGCAGTGCTCGTAGAAGGAGGTGAAATCGGAGGCGAGGTCGTAGAGGTAGGTGCACAGCTTGTGCGGCTGGTAGCCGTCCAGGGCGTCCCACACCGCCGCGTCGAACCTCAACAGGCGGAGGGCGAGCGCCCGCTCCCGCGGGTCGCCGAGTGCGGGCCTCGCGGCACGGACCGAAGCCCGGTCGACACCCGCACGGCGGAAGATCGAGCAGATACGGGCGTGCGCGTACTGCAGGTACGGTGCGGTGTTGCCGTCGAAGGAGAGCATGCGCTCCCAGTCGAAGATGTAGTCCTTGATGCGGTCACCGCTGAGGTCGGCGTACTTCACCGCGCCGATCCCGACCATCACGGCCACCCGTGCGCGTTCGTCGGCGGGCATCTCGGGGTTCTTCTCGGCGATGGCAGTTGCCGCCCGCTCGACAGCCTCGTCGAGGAGGGCGATGAGCTTGACCGACTCGCCGCTGCGGCTCTTCAGCATCTTGCGGTCGGACCCGAGCACGCTGCCGAAGGCGACATGATCGAACTTCACGCCGTCGTCGATCCACCCGGCCATCCGCGACACCGCCTCGACCATCTGCAGGTGCTGGGCCTGCGGTGCCCCGACGACATACAGCATCGCGGTGACATGGCTCCGCTCCACGCGGTCGATCACCGTCGCCAGGTCGGTGGCGGCGTACCCGTACCCACCGTCACCCTTGCGCACGATCATCGGCAGCGGCTCGTTGTCCCGGTTGGCGAACCCCGCGGGGAAGACGACGTCCGCACCGTCGTCCACCTGCAGCAGTCCCGCAGCCCCCAGGCGGTGGATGACGTCATCGAGCATGTCGTTGTAGGCGCTCTCACCCATGAGGTCGTCGTCCGTCAGCAGCACGCCGAGGCGCCCGTAGATCTCGTTGAAGTACACGGTGCTGAGCGAAACGAAGATGCGCCACAGGCGGAGCGTCTCGGCATCACCGCCCTGCAGTGCGACGACGCGCTCGCGCGACCTCGTCTTGAAGTCCTCCGACGCGTCGAACTTGCGTCTCGCCTCCTTGTAGAAGCCGTCGAGGTCCCCCACGCCGAGCTCATCAGCCGCCTTGTCCTCGCCGACGTCGAGCAGGTGCTCGATCAGCATCCCGAACTGGGTGCCCCAGGCGCCGAGGTGGTTCGCCCTGATGACCGTGTGGCCGGCGAACTGCACGAGGCGCGCGACCGAGTCACCGATGACCGTGCTGCGGAGGTGACCGACGTGCATCTCCTTCGCGACGTTCGGTGCCGAGTAGTCGATGGCGACCCGGCCGGGGCGCTCCGCGGCACGCACCCCGAGACGTTCGTCGGCCGCTGTCGCCGAGAGCTGCGCCTCGATGAATGCGTCCGCAAAAACCAAGTTGATGAACCCGGGACCGGCGATCTCTGTCGACGCGAGGATGTCGGAGAGGTCGCCGGCGGCGTCCAGCACGCGCTGGGCGACATCGCGGGGGCTTCCGCCCACCGTCTTCGCGAGACCGAGTGCCCCGTTCGCCTGGGCATCGGCCCTGTCGCTCGGGCGCA
>SXYT01000042.1 GCA_005788205.1 Actinomycetota bacterium
CGCGATTCGGCATGTACATGCTGCTCTTCCACATGAAGGCTGTCGGCGGCGTGCTGCAGGGTCACCCGCTCGAGACAGGTGATGTCGGCTGGTTCCCCGCTGATGCGCTGCCCACGCCAACGGCAGGTGCGCAGTGGTGGGGCGAGATGGCCTTCGCCGCGATCAACGGCGCCCAGGGGGCTGCCACATTCGATGCACCCCGCGGCACGACGTGGCGCGGCGGTCACGACGCCGTTTGAGCCGGCCGGGCTAGTTGCCTTCCTGGTCCCTCAGGAACTGCTCGACCTCGTCCACGAGCATGCTGCCGCTGTCGTCGTCATCGGCGGTGTCCTCCTCGAACTCGAACTCCAGTTGGTTGGCGCCACCGAACGACTCTTCGCCCATCTCCTCGAGCCTGCGGACGTACTCAGCGAGGTCCTCGTCGTCGTCGACCATCTCCTGGATCTGATCGTCGTACTCGACAACATCATTGTGCAGGGCGCCGAGGGGCGGGGGCGTGCCGATGATCTCGCCGGCGCGCTCGATGAGGGCGTTGGCCGCCTTCGGTGACGGGATCTGGGAGGCGTACGCGGGCACGGTGGCCCACAGGGACAGCGCAGGGATGGACGACTGGATGCACGCATCGTTCAGCACGCCGATGATCCCCGTGGGGCCCTCGTACTGGGGGCGCTGCAGGTCGAAACGCTCGATCATTGTCTCGTCGGAGCTGGTGCCCATGACCCGCGTGGTGCGGCTGTGGGCAACGTCGGCGATGAGCGCGCCGAGGGTGACCATCATCGACGCGTCGTACTGGGCCGCCACGCTGATGACCTGTTCGGTGAAGAGGCGCCAGCGCAGGCTGGGTTCCGGGCCGAGAACGAGGATGACGTCCGATCCGGGCGTACTCGCATGCCACATCGACACCTTCGGCCACACGATGTCGCGCTGGTTGGTGCCGCGAAGACGGACCGACGGCCTGATCGTGGCGAAGTCGGTGAAGTCCTCGGGATCGATCTCTGCGAGCGGGCGCGCCTGCCATGCATCAATGAGCGTGCGCACCGCCATGCTTGCACCGTCCGCGGCGTCGTTCCAGCCGTGGAAGGCGGCGATGATGACGGGACGGCGCAGAGCCGGCCGCGAGAGCCATTCGACGTGGTCGTTGGTCGTCATCGGTTCCCAAACTACCGCCGAATCCGCCCCGCGGACGTCGTGCCGTTCCCGCGGGTTCCCACTGTGTGGGGAGCAGAACGGCGCGTGTGGCAAGGTGTTCGGGTGGCCATGGAGATCGAGAGAGCGGCAGAGGCAACCGACGAACTGGTGGCTGCGTTCGCCGGCTTGATCCCCCAGTTGTCCTCGTCCAATCCGCCACCCGGCCGTGAGCAGCTGGCCGGGATCATCGCGTCCGATGCGTGTGTCCTGTTCATCGCACGTGTCGACGGCCGCGTCGTCGGTGCCCTGACGCTTGCCACATTCCCGATCCCCACCGGCGTGCGCGCGTGGATCGAGGACGTGGTGGTGGACGACGATGCACGGGGCCACGGCGTGGGCGAGGCACTCAGCCGTGCCGCGATCGACGAGGCGCGTTCCCGGGGCGCGGTGACGGTGGATCTCACCTCGCGGCCCACCCGCGAGGCGGCGAACAGGCTGTACCAGCGCATCGGTTTCGTGCGCCGCGACACCAACGTCTACCGGTACGACCTGTGACTGGGCCGTTCGGGATGGTGCCCGTCGGTCGGGTCGTGTCCACCCGGGACGTGCCCGAGGACGACGGGTGGGACGGGGAGACCTCCAGTATCGAGTTGCTGGAGCCGTTCGACGGTTCGGCACTGCAGGGACTTGACGGGTTCAGCCACTGTCTTGTCGTCTACGTCTTCGACCGTGCATCGTGGGACGGGTCCAGGATGACCCGACGGCCGCGCGGCAACCCGGACTGGCCGGAGACCGGGATCTTCGCCCAGCGCGCGAAGGACCGTCCGAACAGGATCGGTGTGACGGTGTGCCGGGTCGTCTCCGTGGAGGGCACCGTCCTCCGTGTCTCGGGTCTCGATGCCATCGACGGCACACCGGTCCTCGACATCAAGCCGCACATGGAGGAGTTCGGCCCGCGCGGGGAGCACAGGCAGCCGTCCTGGGCGACCGAACTCATGAACGGCTACTGGTGAGGCGGCTCGCGGGGGCGGCCCGCTCGCTCTGTCTCGTCGTGGTGCTCGCATCGTGCGGCACGGGAACCGAGACGCTGACCGAACTGGCTGACCCGGTGGCTGTGGAGACTCTGTTCCCGGGGGACGACTGGGAGGACGGAACCGTGCCGAAGGCTGTCGCGGCCGATCTGGCAGAACGGGCCGGTGCGGTGTTCGCACGTGGGGCGGACGAGGGCGGGCCGAAGGCTGCTCTCGTCATCAACGGCGGGCGCATCGTCTTCGAGAAGTACGCAGACGGGTTCGACTCGTCGTCAGTGATGCCCTCGTTCTCCGTGGCGAAGAGCGTCCTTTCTGTCGCAGTCGGCATGGCCGTCGACAGGGGTGTCATCGCGCTCGCGGACACGGGTCTGCACCCTTCGTGGGCCGCTGGCGACCCACGGGCGTCCATCTCCGTGGAGGACGCACTCCACATGCGCAGCGGACTGGAGTGGGACGAGGACTTCGTGGACGGTGACCCGTCGCGGATGCTGGGTTCGCCGACGGGTGTCGCTGACTTCGCCGCACAGAAGAAGCTCTTGACCGAGCCGGGGTCCACCTTCGCGTACTCGACGGGAACGTCCGCGATCCTGGCCGCCCACCTCAACGAGAAGCTCGGCGGGGGTGCGGCTGTCGTCGACTTCCTTCGCGACAACCTGTTCCGCCCTCTCGGCATCACGTCGATGACGCCGCTGCTCGACAAGTCCGGGCGGTGGGTCGGGGGGATCGGTGCCGACGCGACCGTGCGCGACTGGGCGAGATTCGGGTGGATGGTACGCAACGGCGGGATGTGGGGTGACGAGCGGATCGTCTCCGCGGAATGGCTCGACTACTCACGAAAGTCGAAGGAACTGGACGGCGTCTACCTTGCGCACTGGTGGAGGCTGTCCTCCACGTCCCTCGCGGCGGTTGGTCTGCACGGTCAGGCCATCATCGTGGATGAGTCACTCGACTCCGTGGTGGTGATCGCCTACGGCGATGCTCCGGACGAGGACGAGGGCCTGCAACTGGGTCTCCAGCTGCTCGGCGCTGTGGCGCTGCGCTACTCCGATTGACCGGCTGGCTCGGCCAAGAGCACGGGGATGCGCCTGTCGGTCTTTGCCCTGTAGGTCTCGTACTGGGGGAACACGGCGGAGGACCGTGCCCACCACTCGTCGTACTCGGTGCCGTCCACCTCGCGCACCGTGACGGCGAACGGGGCGGGACCGTCCTGCACGAGCACCTCGCCGGGGTTCGCGAGGAGGTTGTGGTACCAGTCCGGGTTGTCCGGTGCGCCGCCCTTCGACGCGACGAGAGCATAGGAACCGCCGTGCTCGACGCGCATCAACGCGATCTTGCGCACCGAGCCCGACTTCGCCCCGCGCATCGTGACGATGATGACCGGGATTCCTGTCTCGAGCAGGGTGTGGCCGCGGGTCCCGCCCGATGACTCGTACTCCTCAACTTGGTCGCGGACCCATTTCGAGGTGCTGGGTACGTACGTGCCTGCGAGTTCTGCCATGCTTCAACGCTACTTGCCGCAGTGGCTGCATGACGGGGGGAGAGTCGCCGATGAACCAGGTTGTCACGGTCTTCAGGAACAGGCTCCGGGAGGAGACAGCGGATGCGTACGCCGCCACGTCCGCGAGGATGACCGAACTGGCGCGCGCCATGCCCGGGCATCTCGACTCGAAGACCTTCGCGGCTGACGACGGGGAGAGGGTGACCATCGTGACGTTCGCCGACCGCGCATCGCACGAGGCGTGGAGGGACCACCCGGACCATCTCGTGGCCCAGCAGCGGGGCAAGACGGAGTTCTACGAGACGTACTCGATCCAGGTGGCCGACGTGACCTACCTGCACTCGTTCACTCTGCCGGGACCGGCTTCTCCATAGCGTCCGAGAGACCGGCGCGCGAACGCAGCGGCCACTCGGGCAGCCACACCGCGATCGCGATCCCGATCGCCATCACGACACCGCACCAGAAGTAGATGCGGCCCACACCGGACGCGACGCTGTCGACCACGGCCTGGCGCGCGACGGGCTCGAGTGCCGCGATTTCCTTCGGTGACCTGATGAGAGACCCGACGTCGTCGGGGCTGACCTCCGGGAGTGCGCGGGGGATGTCCGTGCGGATCGTGTTGTTCAGCAGGGTGCCGAAGATGGCGAGGCCGATAGACCCGCCGAAGGAGCGGAAGAACATCAGCGTCGCCGTCGTCACGCCCATGTCCTGGTACTCGACGGCGTTCTGGCCGGCAATCGACGTGGTGGTGAAGACGGATGCGGAGCCGAACCCCATGAAGATCATGGGGATGATCAGCCACGCGTAGGGGGTTGTGCCCGAGATGGTGGAGACCGTGAAGAGCCCCACGCACGAGAAGATGCTGCCCATGATCGGGAAGGGCCTGTACCTCCCCGTCTTCGAGATGAGGTGCCCGATGCCGAACGTCGCGGCGGTGACGCCGAGCATCTGGGGGATGGTCCGCAGTCCCGACTCCGTGGGTGAGATCAACTGTGAGTCCTGGAAGTAGAGGTTGAGGAAGCTGCCGGCACCGTACGAGACCGTCCCGGCGCACATGCCGAGGAGTGACGCCCTCAGGACCACCGGGTTGGAGAACAGGCGCAACGGGATCATCGGTTCGGGCGCGCGTTGCTCGACCTTGACGAACAGGACGAGCGCGGCAGCCGCAACCGCGGCGAGGAGGAGCACCACCGGCTCCGTCCACCCCGTGCGGCCCTCCTCGAGCGCGATCATCGCCGCACCGATGGCGACCGAGAGCAGTCCCGCACCGGCGTAGTCCAGCTTTGCCTCGCGCTTCGTGAACGGCAGCCGCAGGGCGAAGTGCGTGACGGTGCCGATGACGAGGATGCACGGCACGTTGAAGTAGAAGATCCACGGCCCCGAGTAGTTGTCGATGATCCACCCGCCGACGAGGGGACCGAGCAGTGCCGAACCGACGAACGCGAGCGTGAAGTAGCCGATGTACCTTCCGCGGTCGCGCGGCGGGATGATGTCACCGATCACGGCGAAAGCGAGCGCCTGGATGCCACCGCCGCCGAGGCCCTGGAAGGCGCGGGCCGCGATCAACTGCCCGATCGACTGGGCAGCCCCGCAGAGGAATGACCCGACGAGGAACGTGAACATCGTGGCCTGGAAGACGGTGCGCCGGCCGTAGATGTCCGAGAGCTTGCCGAGGAGGGGCGTTCCGATCGCGGAGGTCACGATGTAGGCGGTGCCGACCCACGCGAAGCTCTCGAACGCGTTGAACTCACCGGTGATCGTGGGGAGGGCGGTCGCGATGATGGAAGTCTCGAGCGACGCGAGCATCGTCGCGAGCGCGAGTGCACCGAGCACAAGGGTCAGCCGCGCCCGTGTGAATCCGGGGACCATCGATTCAGTTGCCATTCGGGCAACCGTAGTGCTGTTTGTACTGTCCAAATATCACCGGCGGGTGCCCCGTAGTTGAACTGTCCCCGCCGAGGTGATACCAAGGAGGCATGTGCCGACGGATCACCTGCGAAACCTGCGAGAAGCCCACCTATGTCGGGTGCGGGGACCACATTGAGGAGGTGCTCGGTGACGTGGCCGAGTCCGAGCGCTGCCAGGGACATGCCGACACGTCCGTTCCCGGCACCTTGCTGAACCGCTGACCGGCCGTCGTCGATGTCCGCCGCGGACGGACTTGCGACCGATCCGTCCGGGGTCAAGCGGTGTCACTGGTGCGGCACCGACCCGCTCTACGTGGATTACCACGATCGTGAGTGGGGCAGACCCGTGCACGACAACGACAGGTTGTTCGAGAAGATCTGTCTCGAGGGCTTCCAGTCAGGTCTTGCGTGGATCACAGTGCTGCGCAAGCGTGACAACTTCCGCGCGGCGTTCCGCGGCTTCGGCATCGAGGCAGTCGCGGCGATGGGGGACCGTGACATCACGCGGCTCCTCGGTGACGCGGGCATCATCCGTCACCGCGGCAAGATCGAGGCCACCATCAACAACGCGCGGTGCGCGGCGGGGATGCTGGAGGCAGGGACAGACCTGGCCGGGCACATCTGGTCGTTCGCACCGCGCACTGAGTTCGGCCGGGAGGGGACGGAATGGCCCGTCACCACTTCGCCGTCGGCCGTCGCGCTCTCGAAGGACCTCAAGAAGCGGGGGTGGGGTTTCGTCGGCCCCACCACCATCTACTCGTTCATGCAGTCGATGGGGCTGGTGAACGACCATCACACGGGTTGTCACGTGATGGTCGAGTGCGAGACCGGCAGGAAGAAGATGCTCAGCCGCGCGGGTTGAGCATGTCCTCGGCGTTCTGGCGAACCTGCCAGTCACGGTCCTCCAGTGCCCTCCTGAGCAGCGGCTCGACTCGCGGGTCATCGAACGGCGCGAGAGCGAGCACCGCCCGCCGTCGCACGGTGGGCTTGTCTGAGCACGCCGCGATGATCGCGTCGAGTCCCCGCGGGTCACCGATCGCACCGAGAGCCGCCGCTGCCGCCTCGCGCACGAGGACCTCCCGGTGGTTCATCGTCGCCTCCACGAGTGCCTCGACGGAACCGTCGGCGGGGGACTCGCGTTCCCCCATGGCCCACGCGGCCATTTCGGCGACGAACACGTCCGTGTCGCCGAGCATCGCCGTGAGATCGACACCGGGTGACCGTGCCGCCAGCTCTGCGGCGGTGCGGCGCACTTCCGCATCGGGGTCACGGAGGGCAGGGTCCAGGTCGTCATCCAGGAGGCGGCCCATCCTCGCGAGGGCACGCAGGGAACTGGCCCGCACCTCGCCGTCGGCATCGGCGGCACCGGCCCGGGCGGTCGGCTCGTCCGCGGTGAAGCCCGCAGCGATGATGTCGAACCTGGACACCACGCGGTCCTACGACCGCAGGAGGTCGCCGATGAGGTTCAGCGCGACTGCGAGCACCAGGCCGGCCGCGCACGCGAGCAGCGCACCGAGAATGACGGACCACCCGGCGAGCAGGCCGGTTGCGCGCTTCCACTGGCTCCTGCCGGGCTCACGGTAGAGCGGCGTGGGCTTCTGGTCGATCCGCACCGTCGCGGGCCGCTTCGGCGTGGCAGGCTTCATCCGCGACACCGCACCCAGTGCGACCAGCGCGAGCGCGACCACCCAGAGCGCTCGCACGGTCGTGCCGCTGGTCGATGTGGCAATGACACCCGGTGATGAGATGACAAGCGACGAGACGACATCCAGCGAAGAGAACATGACGGAGGGAAGCGTACCCCTGCCGCCTCCTGTCCTGCCCGCAGCAGAAGGCTCACGGGCCCGTTTTGCCGTCGCCGTCGCTGTGGTCACCCTGTCGTGGCTCGTGCTCGCCGTGGTCCTCGTGACGGCGACCGTGCGGATCCAGCGGTGGGAGGTCGCGCCGGGCGAGGCCATGGCGGTGAGCCCGCGCATCTCCTTCGAGGTGCCCGAAGGCAAGGAGTCGAACCCCCCGCAGCGTCATCCGGCGGAGAACAGCATCCGTTTCGTGACCGCCTTCGGCGGGCAGCTGTCGGTGTTGGATGCCCTCCTCGGCTGGATCGACCCGCATGTGCAGGTCGACACGTTCGAGGAGCACTTCGGCGGGCAGACACCGACGACGTCCCGCCAGCTCGGTTTCCAGTCCATGTTCGGGGCGAAGCAGGTGGCCGAGTACGTGGCGATGAAGCGGATCGGCCTCGACGCCCGGTTCACCGACGGCAGCATCATCGTGAACGAACTGGTGTGCACCGACGAGCCTGTCGCGCAGTCGGCTTGCCGCGTCCTCGAGGTCGGGGACACCATCGTCCGGTTCGACGGTGCTGATGTGCCGACCCTCACCGAGCTCGCGGCCGAGATGAAGGGCCGCACGGTGGGTGAAGAGATAGTGCTGACCGTCGTTCCCCACGGAAAGGAACCGGACGACACATCGGCACGCGAGGAGCGACGTGTCGTGCTGATGGCGAACCCCGACGACCCCGCGAAGGCAATCATCGGCATCATTCCCGCCGACACCCGGACTGTGCAGCTCCCCTTCGAGGTGGGAATCTCCACTGCTGACATCGGCGGTCCGTCCGCGGGGCTTGCGTTCACGCTCGGCCTGCTCGACGACCTCACGGAGGGCAACCTGATGGGCCGCGGCAAGGTGGCCGCCACCGGCACGATGGCACCTGACGAGACGGTCGGGGCCATCGGGGCGCTGCGCCAGAAGGCGGTTGCGGC
>SXYT01000179.1 GCA_005788205.1 Actinomycetota bacterium
CCGAAGCGGGCCACACGGCCCACGTCGTTGCGGGCGAGGTCGACGAGCATGATGTGCTCGGCCACCTCCTTCGGGTTCTCCCGCAGCTCGCCCGCGAGCCTGCGGTCGTGATCGTCGTCGCGGCCGCGCTTCCTCGTTCCCGCGATCGGCCGGGACACGATTCGGGCGTTCTCCACCCGCACGAGCGGCTCCGGCGAGCAGCTGACCATCGTGAGCCCGGGCTGGCGCAGGAACGTCATGTAGGGGCTGGGGTTCACCTGGCGCAGCACGCGGTAGACATCGAAGGGGTCCGCACTGAGCTCGATGTCGAAGCGCTGGGAGAGCACGACCTGGAAGATGTCGCCGGCACGGATGTGCTCCTTTGCCACCTCGACGGCGCGACGGAAGCCGCCGTCGGGCATCGAGGACACAGCCACCGGGAGTTCCTCGCCAGGGACGGGCGGCTCGACCGGCACGTACGGGAGCGGCTTGGCGAGGTCGTTCACCGCGGCGTGCACGCGCGCCACGGCCGCGTCGTAGGCGTCGTCCACCTGCACCGCATCGAGACCGGCGACCGGCACGCTCTCGAGCAGGTACACGCGCTGGCGCCAGTGGTCGAACGCGGCGAGGCTGCCGATGATGCTGATCGCGGCATCGGGCAGGCCGCGGTCGTCGCGCGGCGGCGACGGGAGATGCTCGACCTCGCGGATGACGTCGTAGCCGAGGTGACCCATCAGGCCGCCCTGGAGAGGGGGCAGGTCCGGCAGGAGGGGCGCGCGGTAGACGCGCAGCAGCTCGTCCATCGCGGCGAGGATCCCCTTGTCGAGCGGCACGCTCGACGGGATGTCTCCCGTCGCCGTCAGCACACCGTCGCGCAGGGTGAGCGTGCCCCGCGGGTTGCGCCCCACGAAAGAGAATCTGCTCCACCTCTCCCCGTGCTCGACGGACTCGAGGAGGAAACCGTCGTTGTCGCCGACGAGCTTCAGGAACGCGGCAACGGGCGTCTCGAGATCGGCGAGGACCTGCGTCCACACCGGCACGACGGTGTGGTGCGAGGCGAGCTCCCTGAACTCCTCGCGCGTCGGGGTGATCCCCGTTGTCGGCAGGGTCACTGCGCCCCGAATTCCCTGTGGAAGCACGAGCGCTCGCCCGTGTGGCACGCGCCGCGACCCTCCTGGATGACGGAGAAGAGCAGCGTGTCGCCGTCGCAGTCGTAGCGGGCGGACTGCACGAACTGTCGGTCGCCGCTGGTGTCGCCCTTGCGCCACAGTTCGCTGCGGCTGCGGCTCCAGTAGACCATCCGGCCCTCAGCGAAAGTCATGGCGAGCGACTGCGGGTTCATCCACGCCATCATCAGCACCTCGCCCGTCTCGGCACACTGCGCAATCGCGGGCACCAGGCCATCCGCGTTGTAGCGCACCTCCCCGAGCTCGGCGGCGGCGGGCCTGATGACGCGCCCGGTCGGTCCGGCCGGGGAATCGTCGTGCGCAGAGGGGTCGTTCGCGCCGGGGGTCACGGAGAGCACGGTACCGTCTTGCACCGTGGCCCTGGAAACCGTTTCGCTCGGGACCCTCGACGGGGTGACTCTCGAGGCTGACGTGATCTGGGCCGACGCCGAGTCAGGCACCGCCCGCGCCTTCGTGGTCATCGGCCACCCGCACCCTGCGTACGGCGGCGACAGGCACAACCACGTGGTGCGCGCGCTCCAGTGGGCCGCCCACCGTGCGGGCTGCCACTCGATCACCCCCGACTTCCGCGGGGCAGGCGGAAGTCTCGGCGAGCACGACAACGGCGATGCCGAGAGGCTGGACCTCGCGGCTGCGTGCGAGTTCGTGGCGATGGCAGAGGACGACATGGCTGTCGTGATGGCGGGGTACTCGTTCGGCTCGGTGGTCGCGATGAACGTGAGCAGCCCGGCAATCGCCGGCTGGCTCGCGGTTGCACCGCCCGTCGCCATGATGACGAACCGCCCCACTGCGGCGAACAGCCACAGGCCGAAACGGCTGCTGCTGCCCCGCCACGACCAGTTCACGACCGAGGATGCCCTGCGGGCCGCCACCGCGGACTGGACGGCCACCACCGTCACCGTGCTCGAGAGCGTGGACCACTTCGTCGCGGCCGGCGCCGAGGATGCGTGCTCTGCCGCGCTCGATGCGCTCCTCGCAGAAGTCCTCTAGGCCGGGTGCGTCCGGGGGCCTAGACGGCAGCGGGCCGCACGCTGATGCCCTGCGACGCCATGTGCTGCTTCGCTTGCGCGACCGTGAACTCGCCGAAGTGGAAGATCGACGCGGCGAGCACGCCCGTGGCGCCGCCCCGGGTCACGCCGTCGGCCAGGTGACCGAGCGTTCCGACGCCGCCGCTCGCGATGACGGGCACGCCGACCGCGTCGGTGACGGCGCGCGTGAGACCGATGTCGAACCCGTCGCGGGTCCCGTCACGGTCCATCGACGTCAGGAGGATCTCTCCCGCACCGAGCGAGACGGCCTGACGGGCCCATTCGACCGCGTCGATGCCGGTGGGGGTGCGCCCACCGTGCAGGAACACCGTCCACGACCCCGTTGCGGCGTCGTGCTTCGCGTCGATCGCGCACACCACGCACTGGGCCCCGAACTCGGAGGCGATCTCGCCGATCAACCCGGGCCGCTGCACCGCACTCGTGTTGACGCTCACCTTGTCCGCACCGGCGCGCAGCAGGGCCCTCGCATGCGACAGTTCCCTGATCCCCCCGCCGACGGTGAAGGGGATGAACACCTTCTCGGCGGTGCGTGCCACGACATCGAGCATCGTGTCACGGCCGTCAGATGACGCGGTGATGTCGAGAAAGACGAGCTCGTCGGCCCCCTCGGCGTCGTAGCGCGCGGCAAGTTCCACGGGGTCGCCCGCGTCACGGAGGTCAACGAAGTTCACGCCCTTCACGACCCGGCCGTCCGTGACGTCGAGGCACGGGATGACCCGCGCCACGATGTCGGGGCTCATGACAGCACCCCCACTGCCTCGGCAACGGTGAACCTGCCCTCGTAAATGGCCTTCCCGACGATGACCCCTCCGAGCTGCGGGAACGCCGCCAGCTCGCGGAGGTGCGCGAGCGTGCCGACACCCCCGCTCGCGATCACTGGCACGCCCGTGGCAGCCGCGGCGGCCACGAGGCCGTCGAGATCGGGGCCGACGAGCATCCCGTCGCGGGAGATGTCGGTGATAACGAAGGCGGAGGCGGACGGGTAGTCGCCGAGCATCCCGAGGACCATCCGGCCGGACGACTCCGTCCAGCCGTGGGTGGCGACGTTGCCCTCCCGGTGATCGAGCCCCACGGCGACCGGCACGACCGAGGCGACTTTCTCCACGAGTGACGGGTCACCGACGGCGGCCGAGCCCATCACGACCCTCGCCACGCCCGCGTCCCGCAGTTCGCGGGCATCAGCCACCGTGCGCACCCCACCACCGACCTGCACCTCCGCGCGGCCCGCGACCGCTGCCGCGACCGCACCGATCAGGCTCCGGTTGTGCGCCTTCCCCGAGCGTGCCGCGTCGAGGTCCACCATGTGCACCCACGTCGCCCCGGCCTCCACGAAACCACGTGCGACCTCGACCGGGTCGGAGCCGTACACGGTGGAATCCCCGTACTCGCCCTGGCGGAGGCGCACGACCTCCCCGCCGAGCAGGTCGATCGCCGGGTACAGGATCACCGTGCCGTCCCCACGAAGTTCGCGAGCATGCCGAGCCCGGCCGCCGCCGACTTCTCCGGGTGGAACTGCACTGCGAACACGTTGGCGCGCCTGAACGCCACGTTCAGGTCGCCCCCGTAACGCACTGTGGCGACGACGTCGGCTGGGTCGTCGGGCACGCCATGGAGTGAATGGACGAAATACATCCACGGATCCTCGCCGAGCCCGGCGAACATCGGGTCGGGCACCGTCACGTGCAGGCGGTTCCACTGCATCTGCGGTCGCGTCACACCCTCCGGGATGAAGCGGACCCTGCCGGGGATGATGCCGAGCCCGGTGGCCGACGGGTCCTCCTCGCTCGAGTCGAACAGCATCTGCATGCCGACACAGATCCCGATGAAGGGCCGGCCGCTCGCGACCGCGTCACGCACCGCGGGCTCGAGGCCGCTCGAGCGCAGGGCGTCCATGCACGCCCCGAACGCGCCGACGCCAGGCAGCACGACGGCATCTGCTGTCGAGGCGACCTCGGGGTCGTCGGTGAGGACTGCATCAGCACCGACGTGCTCCAGGGCCTTCTGCGCGGAGCGGAGGTTGCCGATTCCGTAGTCGAGGACCGCGATGCGCGTCCGCGTCACGAAAGGACGCCCTTGGTGGAGGGCACCCCCGCGGAATCGACACGCACGGCGTCGCGCAGGCACCGTGCGAGGCCCTTGAACGTGGCCTCGATGATGTGGTGCACGTTGCGGCCGGCGCGCAGGTTGACGTGCAGTGTGATGTTGGCGGCCGTGGCGAGCGAGGACACGGCGTGTTCCGCGAGTGACGGGTCGAAGGCGGGGTTGCCGAGCGGGAGGCATTCCGGCAGATCCACGTCCCAGGCCACGAACGGGCGGCCGCTGAGGTCGAGAGCGACATCGACGAGCGCCTCGTCGAGCGGGAAGGAGCCGCTCGCGAAGCGACGGACACCTGCCTTGTCACCGAGTGCGTCGCGAAGCGCCTCACCGACGGCGATCGCCACGTCCTCGACGGTGTGGTGCGTGTCGATGTGGAGGTCGCCCTCGGCCCGCACGGTCAGGTCGAAGCCTCCGTGGCGTGCCAGCTGGTCGAGCATGTGGTCATAGAAGGGGATGCCCGTGGAGATGTCACCGGTCCCGGTGCCGTCCAGGTTGATCGAGACCTCGATCGAGGTCTCCTTCGTGCTGCGGTTGCGCTGGGCGGTACGGGCCATGCGCCCATTCTCGCCCCTCGCGGCACGGTTCAGGCGGACAATTCCTCCATGGCCCGCAGGAACGCCGAATTCTCCGCGTCCGTGCCGACGGTGACGCGCAGGCACCCGGCAAGCCTCGGCCAGCCACTGCAGTCCCGCACGAGGATCCCCCGGTCGAGGAGGCCCTGCCACGTGGCGGCCGCACCTCCCGACCGCGGACGGAAGAGCACGAAGTTCGCCCCGCTCGGCCACACCTCGCAGCCCGCGGCGGCGAGACCCGCCGAGATGCGGGCCCGCTGTGCCTTGATCTCGGCGACCCGCGCGGTCATCTCGTCGGTGTGGGCGAGGGCGGCGAGCGTGGCCGCCTGCTTGAACGCATCCAGGTGATACGGCAGCGCGGCGACCTCGAGCGCCTCGATCACACGGCGCGGGGCGAGCACGTACCCGACCCTCAGTGCCGCGAGCGAGAGTGTCTTCGAGAACGTGCGCGTGACGACGAGCGGCAGGTCGTCGCGCACCATCGGTGCTGCCGTCCAGTCGGCGAACTCGGCGTATGCCTCGTCCACCACGACCAGGCCGGGCGCCTTCTCGAGGAGGACCTCGAGGTTGGCGCGCGGCTCCACCACCCCGGTGGGGTTGTTCGGGTTGCACAGGAACGTAACCGCCGGCTTGTCGCGCGACATGACCCGCTCGATCTCGGCGGGGTCGAGCGTGAAGTCGGCGCGCCTCTCCCCCGTGACCACGGCCGCCCCGGTCACGCGGGCGATCTGTGCGTACATCTGGTACGTCGGCTCGAACATCGCCACGGTGCGGCCGGCACCGCCGAACGCGAGCAGGACCATCTGCAGCACCTCGTTCGACCCGTTGCCCACGAACACCTGTGCCGGGTCGAGTCCGTGGCGCGAGGCGATCTCCGCGCGCAGTGCCGCGGCGGAACGGTCGGGGTACCGGTTCCAGTCGAGCGAGGCCGCGATCGCGGCGAGGGAGTCGACCCACGCGGCGGGCGGGGCGAACGGCGACTCGTTCGTGTTCAGCCGCACGGGCACATCGACCTGCGGCGAGTGGTAGCCGGACATCGCCACGATCTGCTCGCGGGGCTCGATCCGGCTCATGGGACAAACCTAACGGGCGGCCGCCGCGTCACTTGGCGATTTTCTCGGCGCGCAGGAGCAGCCTGTGCGCCGACAGGAGCGCCCGCTCCGCCTCGTACATCGCGCTCGCGAGGTCCTCGGAGTCCTTGCCGAGCGTGTCGATCAGGCCGGCGATGCGCTGGCGGTAGCGGTCGATCGCCTCGGCTGATGCGGCAAGCTCGGCGCGGACTGTCTCTGACACCGTGGGGACGCTAGTGCGTCCTGCTCACTTCTTCTGCGCCCGCGCCGGCAGGGCCGAGGACGGGCAGATGTCGTTCAGCTCGCAGGCATCGCAGCGGGGCTTCTTCGCATCGCAGACGCGGCGGCCGTGCAGGATGAGCCGCAGGCTGAACCTGCCCCACTCCGGCGGGGGGAGGAAGGCGTTCAGCACCTTCTCCACCTTCACCGGGTCCTCCTCCACCGTGAGACCGAGACGGCGCGACAGACGACCCACGTGCGTGTCGACCGCGAGGCCGGGCAGGTCGAACACGACACTGCGCAGCACATTGCCCGTCTTGCGCCCCACTCCCGGCAGCGTCACGAGATCATCGAGATCACTCGGGACCTCGCCGCCGAAATCAGCCACGACCTTCTGCGCCATGCCGATCAGGTTCCTTGCCTTCGACTGGTAGAAACCGGTGGAGCGGATGATCTGCTCCAGTTCCGACGGTTCGGCCGCCGCGAGGTCATCCACGGTGGGATAGCGGGCGAACAGCGGAGGCGTCACCATGTTCACGCGCGCGTCGGTGCACTGCGCGGAGAGGATCGTGGCGGAGAGCAGCTCGTAGGGGTTCGAGTGCGCGAGCTCGCACTCGGCCCCCGGGTACAGCTCCGCCAGCCGGCGTGCGACCTCCTTGGCCCTCCCTGCGGGCGTTCTCGGCTTTGCCACGGCACGAAGGTACCCTCTCGGCGTGCGAACGTTCGATGTCAGGCGGCAGTTGAGCGACGCTGAGCGCGCACTTGTGGACCAGTTGATGACCGATGCGTGGCGAGCCGACGGGACCCGGCCGATGAGCGACCACATGTGGCTCGACCTGCGCGAGGGAGGCCGTCGCGGCTATGCGGGGATAATCGTGCGCGAGGAGGGCCACGACCACATCGTCGGTTACGGCCAGGTGTCGCGCGGGAACGAGTCCTGGGGGCTCGACATCGTCATCCACCCGCACCACCGGTACGACATGGCAGAGATCGGGCCGCGCATGCTGGAGGCGGCCGTCGCGGTCGTCGCCGGCGACGGTGGGGGCCACGTGCACTGGTGGGTCTTCGAGGCGAACAACGTCCACACAGAGATTGCGAGGGCAGCTGGGTTCGGTCCCGGGCGCCGGCTGCTGCAGTTGCGCCGTCCCCTGCCTCTCGAGCCCGGCCACCTCGCCGTGGTCGACGGGTTCCCCACCGAGCCCTTCGTGCCGGGCACCGACGAGGAGGAATGGCTGGCCGTCAACAATGCCGCGTTCGCCTCCCACCCCGAGCAGGGGGGATGGACGGTCGAGACGATCCGCTCGCGCGAGTCAGAGGACTGGTTCGATGCCGAGGGCTTCCTGCTGCACCGCATCGACGGCGTGATCGCAGGGTTCTGCTGGACGAAGATGCACGAGGACCCCGCGGGGCCGATGGGCGAGATCTACGCGGTCGCCGTCGACCCCTCGCGCGGGTCGCGCGGTCTCGGCACCCGCCTCGTGGCAGCGGGTCTCGATCATCTCGCGCGGGCCGGTGCCGTCACCGCGATGCTTCACGTCGACGCCGACAACGGCCCCGCAATCGCCGTCTACGACCGGCTCTCCTTCCGTCCCCACCACAGCGAGCGCGCCTACGTGGGTGACATCGTCGCGGCGCCAGGGTGAGGGACGCACCGTGAACGAAGGCATGCGCTCCATCCACGACCTCACCCGCGAGGAACTTGCCGCGTCGATCCCGGGTGAGCCTGCCTACCGTGTGACCCAGCTGTGGGAGGGCCTCTACAGGCAGTTCCTGCCCGTGGACGAAATCCGCACGCTGCCGGCAGCGCTGCGCGGACACGTCTCGGCACTGCACCCCGCATCCCTCGTCGAGGTGGAGCGCGTCGTCAGCGACGACGGCGAGACCGTGAAGTTCCTGTACCACCTTGCCGACGGCCTGCATCCCATCGAGACCGTCCTCATGTACTACCGCGACCGCGCCACGGTGTGCGTCAGCACACAGGCCGGCTGCGCGATGGCGTGCGGGTTCTGCGCAACGGGACAGGCCGGCTTCACGCGCCACCTCACAGCAGGAGAGATCGTCGAGCAGGTGGTGCGCACCGCCCGTGAGGCACGCGCACTCGAGCAGCGCATCGACAACATCGTCTTCATGGGAATGGGCGAGCCGCTCGCGAACGAGGAGGCCGTGTGGGCCGCGGTCGAGCGCATCCACGACGACATCGGGATCTCGGCGCGCCACCTCACGATCAGCACGGTCGGCATCGTCCCCGGCATCAGGACGCTCGCCGCGCGCCCGCTGCCCGTCAACCTTGCCGTGTCCCTGCACGCCGCACGCAACGACCTGCGCGACGAGCTCGTGCCGATCAACCGCCGCTACCCCATCGAGTCGCTGATGACCGCATGCCGCGAGTATCTCGCCGAGAAGAACCGGCGCATCACGTTCGAGTGGGCCCTCATCGACGGGGTGAACGACACGGACCGCGATGCACGCGAGCTGGCGGATCTCGCGAGGAGCCTCTCGCCCTCGGCCCACATCAACCTCATCCCCCTGAACCCGACGCCGGGCTGGCCCACGAAAGGCAGCCCGCGCCGCAGGGTCACCGAGTTCCGTGACCTCCTTGTGGACCTGGGTGCGAACGCGACGGTGCGCAACAACCGTGGCACCGAGATCGCGGCCGCGTGCGGGCAGCTCGCCGCCGGGCAGCCGGTGCGGATCACGCGGCCGCGCTGACGAGAGACGCCGGCGGGCTCAGGACTCCAGGTAACGGGGGTTCGCCACGGCGACCTTGTCCCTGATGCTCGGCTCCAGGGTGTCGAGCACCTCCGCGAGCCGGCCGTCGAGGGCGCCGGCACGCACGGCTGCCGCGAGCTCGGCGTCACTGCCTGCACCGAGTGCCGCGAGTCTCCTCGCATGTGCCTCGGCCTGGGCCGGGCCCGCCTCGATCTCTCGTTCCACAATGGCGAGAACGTTCGCCGCGACACGGGAGTGGAACTGGAGCCGTCCCGACACCGCCGGTGCGACGTCGCGCTCGATCCACTCGCGCACCGACTCGATCAACTCGCGCGCCGACGGCACGTCATGGGGCTCGCCCATCACACCCTCCCCTTCAGCAGGCCGATCAGGTCCCACTCGTTCTCGCACACGCGCCGGCCGATCGCGGCGAGCTCGTGGCTGCGGGCGAAGCCGTTCAGGTGGGACGTCGCCTGGGTGATGCACATGATCCCCCACTTCAGCGTGCCGAGCACCTCCCACCAGCGGACCACGTCGATGTCGGGGCGCGGGCGGCCGGCGGCCTCGTACGCGTCGAAGAGTTCCTCGTACCTGCCGAGGCCGGCAACGGGGTTGCCCCCGCCGAACCGCCAGGCCTTCACGCACACCCAGCCGAGATCCTCCATCGGGTCGC
>SXYT01000180.1 GCA_005788205.1 Actinomycetota bacterium
CGATGCGCATCGCCCTGGGCACGGGGCTGCTGCAGGAGCCGGAGTTTCTGCTGCTCGACGATCCCACCAACCACCTGGACGCAGAGAGCGTCGACTGGCTGGAGCGCTTCCTCCAGGAGTACCCCGGCACTGTCGTTGCGATCGCCCACGACCGCTACTTCCTGGACAACGTAGCGAAGTGGATCCTGGAACTGGACCGCGGCCGCGGGTTCCCCTTCGAGGGCAACTACTCCAGCTGGCTGGAGCAGAAGCGCCAGCGCCTGGAGGCGGAGGACAAAGCGAGCGAGGGCCGCGCCCGCACGCTCGCCCGCGAGCTCGAGTGGGTGAAGATGTCGCCGAAGGCCCGCCAGGCGAAGGGCAAGGCACGACTCGCCGCGTACGACAAACTGCACGCTGAGGCCATGGCCGCCGAACGCGGGCCGGACCGCCTGGAGATCGCGATCCCGGCGGGGCCGCGCCTCGGCGACACCGTGATCGAGGTTGACGGCATGTCGAAGGGCTTCGGCGACCGCCTGCTCATCGACAACCTCTCGTTCAGGCTGCCCCCCGCCGGCATCGTCGGGATCATCGGCGCGAACGGCGCAGGCAAGACGACACTCTTCCGCATGCTCGCCGGCCAGGAGGCCCCGGACTCGGGCACCATCACCGTGGGCGACACGGTGCAGATGAGCTACGTGGACCAGAACCGCGACGACCTCGACGCGAAGAAGACGGTCTACGAGGAGATCACCGACGGCGTCGAGCACATGAAGGTCGGCGGGCGCGAGATCCACGGCCGTGCCTACGTGGCGTCGTTCAACTTCAAGGGCAGCGACCAGCAGAAACTCGTGGGCGACCTCTCGGGCGGCGAGCGCAACCGTGTGCACCTCGCCAAGCTGCTGAAGCGGGGCGGCAACCTGATGCTGCTCGACGAGCCCACGAACGACCTCGATGTGGACACTCTCCGTGCCCTCGAGGACGCGCTCGAGCAGTTCCCGGGCTGCGCTGTTGTCATCAGCCACGCCCGCTGGTTCCTCGACCGAATCGCGACACACGTGCTCGCCTTCGAGGGCGACAGCCAGGTGCGGTGGTTCGAGGGCAATTTCAGCGAGTACGAGTCATGGCGGCGCAAGGAACTGGGTGCGGCGGCCGAGCAACCGCACCGCATCAAGTACAAGCCGCTGGCGAGGTGACCCAGTGTTCCTGCGCGTCCTCAGGCCCGTCTGCGGGATCATCTTCGTCTCGGGCATCGCGGGAATCATCGTGACCTCGATCAACGGGAACAACGCCGGCTGGGTGCTCACCATCGGGATGGTCACGGCAGTCGCGGCACTCGTGCTCATCGCGGTCACCGCGGCGTCCCCGAGGCCGCGCATCGACGTGTTCGACGACGTGATCGCGGAGCGGGTGGAGCAACGGATCGCCGCGCTCGTGGCCGCGGGAACGGACGAGGCCGAGGCACGAGCACTCGTGCGCGACGCTCTCGAGATGGCGCGCGGTACGAAGTGACACACGAGGTCCCGGCGGAGTGGTCCGGCCTCGACGACCATGCCCTCGCCGGTGAACTGGCCGCCGAGGCCGGTCGCCTGCTCGTGGCACACCGCGACTCCCTCGTCAGCCGCGGCACCACGCACTGGATGCTCTGCGACACCGGTGACGCGCTCGGCCACGACTTCCTGACGGACGCACTGCGCGCGACCCGCCCCGCCGACTCCGTTCTCTCGGAGGAGGGGGCCGACGACCGCACGCGCCTCGCGAACGACCGTGTCTGGATCGTCGACCCACTCGACGGCACGAACGAATACGGCGAGAACCGCGGTGACTGGGCCGTCCACGTGGCCCTGTGGGAGAAGGGTCGGCTCGCAGCGGGCGCGGTCGCACTGCCCGCGTTCGACCGGGTCTTTCTCACCGATCCTGCGCCCGTGATCGCGCCCCGCCCGGAGGGCAGCCCCCGGCTCGTGACCTCGCGCAACAGAGCCCCGTACGCGGCGATCGTCGTGGCGAACGCCCTCGGTTGCGACGCGTTCCGCCTGGGCAGCGCAGGTGCCAAGGCGATGTCGATCGTGATGAACGAGGCCGACATCTACATCCACGACGGGGGCATGTACCAGTGGGACTCTGCGGCGCCCGCCGCGGTCGCGGAGGCGGCAGGTCTGCACACCAGCCGCGTCGACGGCTCGCCGCTCGTCTACAACGGCAGGGAGGCGTGGCTGCCGGACTTCATCGTGTGCCGCAAGGAACTTGCCGACGAGGTCCTCCACGCCCTCTGGGGCGGCCGCGAGGACTGAACCCCGCGCGGGCCGCTCACCATTCTGGGGTGTGTTCGCCGAGTCTCGGCACCGGCCCGTACGTGGGCTCGTACCCGCCGAAATCAACGGGCGAGTTCACCGCGCGGTACGGCTCCTCCCCCGGCTGGGGCGTCATGTCCACGAAGGAACCTGCCGCGATGACCTGCGGGTCCTCGATGGCCTCGGGGATCGAGTTGAGCGGGGCCCACCACACGTCGTGCTCATCAAACTGCGAGGTCCAGTGTGCGTACGTCTGTGTCGCGAAGTGCGCGTCGAGTTCTGCGATCACCGCCGCGCAGTTGACGGCCCGTTCGCGCGCCGTGGCGAAGCCCTCGCGCCCCGCGAGGTCCTGGCGGCCGATCGCCCCCAGCAGCCCGGGCCAGTGCCGGTCACCCTCGAGACCGAGCAGCCAGAACGCACGCCCGTCCCCGGCCACGTAGTTGAGAATCTGCGGCGCCGGGTTCTGCTCCCGCCTCTTGGTGCCGGTCCGCTTGCCGAAGCGCAGCTGGACACCGACGTCCCACCCGATCGTGTAGATGCCGGTGCGCAGGAGCGACGTCTCGACGACGCGCCCCTTCCCCGTCCGCTCGCGGTCGAACAGTGCCGCCATCACCCCTGCGCACATCGAGAGCCCGGTCGTGTGGTCGCCCTGGCCGCTGCGCACCCCCGGCGGGTTGTCCCCCGGTGCGACCAGAGTGTGGGCAAGGCCGCTGCGCGCCCAGAACGCGCCCACGTCATAGCCCGCACGGTCGACGTCAGGCCCGCTGGAGCCGTAGCCGGTCAGCAGGCCGTAGACGAGACGCGGGTAGCGCGCAGTGAGCGACTCCGGGTCGAGACCCATCCGTGCGAGTCCGGCCGGGCGCACGTTCGACACGAAGACATCGGCCTCCGCGAGCAGGCGATGCATGGTGGCGAGGTCGTCATCGGTGCGCAGGTCGAGAACCACGGACTTCTTGCCGCGGTTGTCGATCTCGAACGGGGGCACGCCCGCCTGGTCCGCCACGCCGAGCGCCCCGAACACCGCCCTCTGCGGGTCGCCCGTGGGGGGCTCGACCTTGATGACGTTCGCACCCCAGTCGGCCATCAACCCCGTCGCCGCGGGCCCCGCGACCCACACGCCGAGTTCGACGACCTTCACCCCGTGCAACGGACCGTTCGTCATGGTGCCCCCTATTCCCGGGGCCATTGTGTCGCATGACGCCCGCACACAGCCCTATCGGGGGGGTGTGGACGCCGCAGCAACGGCAGACTTGGGGCGTGACGAACCCCCCGCAGGACACCACCTGGGCAAACTTCACTGACGACGCGCCGTGGGTGCTCGACAGGTCCGACATCGCGTGGGACCGCATTGCCGTCGTGCTGCGCGACAACGCCCGCCGTGAGGTCCCCCGCCTCATCAAGCGTCGCCGCCTGCCGCCGCTCGGCCGGCTCGTCATGGTCGTGGCCACACTGGGCTGGGCGATCGCACCGTGGTGGGTGCGCAAGAAGCGCGGACGATTCACGACACCCGAGCAGTCGCGCGCGAACCTGTCGCTGAGGCTGCGCCGCGCGATCGAGCGCCTCGGTGCCACGTACATCAAGCTCGCCCAGATCATCTCGAGCGGCGAGGGATTGTTCCCCGCCGAGCTCGTGGACGAGTTCAAGCGGTGCCGTGACCAGGTGCCGGCCGAGTCGTGGGACAAGGTGCGCCTCACCGTCGAGCAGGACCTCGGCGCGCGCATCGACCAGGTCTTCTCGTCATTCGACCGCACGGCCCTCGCGGCGGCATCCATCGCCCAGGTGCACGCGGCGACGCTCCTGACCGGCGAGGAGGTCGTGGTCAAGGTGCAGCGGCCCACCGTGTCGGTGATGGTGCGCAAGGACCTGACGGTCATGGCCTGGATTGCCCCGTTCCTCATCGGCCGGATTCCCGTCGCCGCACTTGCGAACCCGCCCGCTCTCGTGGAGTTGTTCGCCGAGACCATCGTGGAGGAACTCGACTTCCGCATGGAAGCGGCCAACATGGTCGACATCGCGAGCATCCTCCGTGAGCTCGACCAGGACGGCTACGTGGTCCCGCGCCCCCATCCCCGCCTCGTCAAGCGCAGGATCCTCGTCATGCAGCGGCTCCGCGGCTTCAACTTCGACGACGTGGCAGGCATGAAGGCCGCGGGCATCGACACGGAGACCGTCGTGAAGACGGGCATGATCGCATTCATGGAGGGAGCGCTCATCCACGGCGTGTTCCACGGCGACCTCCACGGCGGCAATCTCTTCGTTCTCCCCGACGGACGCACCGCACTCCTCGACTTCGGCATCGTCGGCCGTCTCACCAACAAGAAGCGTCTCGCGTTCATGCGGCTCATGCTCGGTGCGACCACCAATGACCTCCGCGGCCAGGTGAAGGCACTGTGCGACCTCGGTGCGCTCCCCCAGGACACCGATATCGACGCGGTCATCCGGGACCTCGGTCTCGACCAGCCCACGGTCGACCCCACCTCTCTCTCCGGGGAGGAACTGGTCAGGGAGGTGCAGCGCATCGTGAAGGCACTGCTGGCCTACGGCGCAAAACTCCCGAAGGAACTCATGCTCTACGTGAAGAACATGGTGTTTCTCGACGGTGCGATCGCCCGCCTCGCCCCCGATCTCGACATCATCGGTGAACTCACCAACATCTCCATGACGTTCATGCAGCGCCACGGCATGAGACTTGCCCAGGAACTGGGTGTGAACCCCGACGACATCGAGATCGACATGGGCAGCCTCAAGGCGGGCCTCGGCGTCAGCGAGTCGACCGAGACCCTCACCTACCGCCAGCTCCAGGAGCGCCGCGACCTCATCAACAGGCGGATGCGCGACCACATCGGCATATGAGGCTGGTCGTCGCGCGCTGCAGCGTCGTCTACACGGGGCGGCTCGAGACCCGACTGGCGGAGGCGACGCGCCTCATCATGGTGAAGGCTGACGGGTGCGTGGCGATCCACGCCGATGGCGGTGCGTACAAGCCGCTGAACTGGATGAACGCCCCGAACGAGCTGCTCGAGTTGGCGGACCGGTGGGAGGTTCGCAACAAGAAGGGCGAGGTGATGACCATCCACCTGCTCGAGATCATCAGTGACTCTGCCCATGACCTCGGCACCGACCCGGGCCTGGAGAAGGACGGCGTGGAGGCACACCTCCAGGAACTGCTCGCCGAGATGCCCCACGTCATGGAGGACGGTCTCACGCTCCTCCGGCGCGAGCACTACACCGCACTCGGCCCCGTCGACATCCTGTGCCGGGACCCGCAGGGCCGCACGGTCGTCATCGAGGTGAAGCGCCGCGGGGAGATTGACGGCGTGGAGCAACTGACCCGCTACCTCGCGGACCTTGCCAACGACCCCACCCTCGGCGAGCTGCGCGGCATGTTCGTGGCACAGTCCATCAAACCCCAGGCCCGCACGCTGGCGGAGTCGCGGGGAATCGTCTGCGTGGAGGTCGACTACGACGAGCTGCGGGGCAACAAGGCCGACGACTGGACACTCTTTTCCTGAACCCTGTCGCGGGTAGTGTCGGCCCATGTCAACGGAGCACACCTCGCCGGACTGGGCAAGACCCGTCGTCTACTTCTCGATCGAGGCCCGCGATGCGGACGCACAGCGCGAGTTCTACCGTGCGCTGTTCAACTGGGGTATCGGCGACGGACCGATCATGCAGATCTCGACGGGCCCGGGCTCACCGGAGGCCGGGATCAACGGTCACATCAACGCCGGCGCGGTTCCCCGCGTGTCCATCTACGTGCAGGTGCGTGACATCCACGCCACGCTCGAGAGAGCCGAGTCGATGGGCGGGACCGTGGTGTTCCGGCCGTACCAGATCCCCGGTGGCGCGATGATCGCCACCATCACGGACCCCGAGGGAAACTCCGTGGGGATAGTCCAGCAGTGACTCAGAGACCGCGGTAGGAACGCACCGCGAGGACCGACACCGCAGCACCGTATGCCGCGCGCACGGAGGCATCCCCCGACATCTGTGCCGGAGAGTCATCGGACCACAGCCTGATGTCGACCCAGGTGCCGTCGTCGGAGCGGGCAACGGTGCGTCGCATGAGCCCGGCCGACTGGTACGCGACGTCCTCCTGGAAACGGTCGTTGAGCGTCCGGAAAGCACCCTCGTCGGAGACGGTGAACTCCACGACCTCGATGATCATGTGGTTGCCCCGTCGTCCATCAACGAGACGGTACCCCAGCGGGGAGCCTCAGTAGGACTCGATGCGGGGTGAGTTCTTGATGCTCCGCAGGTACGCGAAGAATGCCTCACGAAGGCCCGTCCGGCGCGGTCCGGAGCCGTCGCCCTCATCACCGGCCGCGACAATCGTGTGCGGTCTCTCGTCGTGGTCCCTCAAACCGTTGCTCATGCGCCCTCCATCTTCCTGATCATCAATGCCCCGACCGTTGCGTTCGACACCGGGTCGACCGCCACGATGCTCCCGGTCGCCCGGCCGTCCTCGTACGTGGTCGCCACGACCGGACGGTCGAGCAAGAGGGCGACCCTCGCGATGTCGTTGAGTGCCAGCAACTCTGCCGGGAGCGCGGCCAGCGTGTCGAGATCCAGTCGCGACCTGATTGCGGTGACGGTGGCGTTCACCTCACGGGAGAGATGACGCAACACGAGCCGGTCGTCGACGCGCAGATCCGTCTCGCCCAGCCAGCAGATGTCGGCCTCGACGAACGTGCACGCACGGGGGGCGGGATCGCCAGCCCCCACGATCACGTCGCCGCGTCCCACGTCGACCTGGTCGGCCAGTTCAACCGCCACGGCGTCACCGGCGACGGCGACCTCGGCGGGCTCCCCCGCCACCGTGATGCCGGTGACGACGGAGGTGATCCCCTTCGGCAGGACCGTGACCGCGTCGCCCACGCGCAACAGACCGCTGTGGAGCGGGCCCGCGTAGCCGCGGTAGTCGCTGCCGCCGTGGACCCTGTTCACCCACTGCACGGGCAGGACCGCGGCCGACCCCGTCTGGGGAGCGATGTCGACGGTCTCGAGGAGCTCGAGGACGGTCGGGCCGTCGTACCACGGCATGCTCGACGACCGCTCGACCACGTTGTCGCCGTTCGTCGCGCTGATCGGCACCGGCCGCAGCGGCACCCGGGCATCCAGCGACTCGAGGATGGCCCCGACGTCCGTGACGATCGCGTCGAACCTCTCCTCGTCCCAGTCGACGAGGTCCATCTTGTTCACGGCGAGGACCAGATGGGACACGCGCAGCAGCGCGGCGATCGAGACGTGGCGCCTGGTCTGCTCCACCACGCCGTGCCGGGCATCGACGAGCACGACGGCCACGTCGCTCACCGACGCGCCGGTCACCATATTGCGGGTGAACTGGGCGTGGCCGGGGGTGTCAGCGAGCACGAACGACCTCTTCGGCGTGGCGAAATACCGGTACGCGACGTCAATCGTGATCCCCTGCTCCCTCTCGGCGCGCAGGCCGTCGGTGAGGAGCGCGAGGTTGAATGTGCCGTCGCCGTACTTCTTGCTGGCGCGCCCGATCGCGGACAGCTGGTCCTCGAATATCCCCTTCGAGTCGTGGAGCAGCCTCCCGATGAGGGTGCTCTTGCCGTCGTCGACGGAGCCGATCGTGGCGATGCGCACCTGGGTGTTGGAGAGCGTGGCGACCATCAGAAGTAGCCCTCCCGCTTGCGGTCCTCCATTGCCGACTCCGAGAACTGGTCGTCGGCGCGGGTGGCACCCCGCTCGGTGATGCGTGCGGCAGCGACCTCATCGATGATCTCTGTGTGGGTCCGCGCGGCCGAGGTGACGGCCCCGGTGCAGCTCATGTCGCCCACTGTGCGGTAGCGCACGGTCTCGACGGTGACCTTCTCCCCCGGCCCGGCGACCACGGGACCGCCGGTGGCGAGCAACATCCCGTCCCGCTGCACGACCTCGCGGCTGTGGGAGAAGTAGA
>SXYT01000181.1 GCA_005788205.1 Actinomycetota bacterium
GCACCGGTTGGTGGAGTGCGGGCAGCGAGCCGTGCAGCTCGAAAGGCAGACCGCCGGCGGGACTCAACGGAGCCTCTCCAGGTACGCGGCCGCCTTCTGCGCTGCGCCGTCGACCTGCAGGCGGAACGGCTCGAGCTCGGCAGGGTCCTTCTCGCCGAGCGCGCCACCGAGATAGCGGGCATACACGCCCTCGATGATGCACGCCAGTTTCCAGAACGCGAACGCGGTGTAGAAGTCGAGCAGCGAGATGTCACGGCCTGATTTCTCGGCGTACCTCGCGGCGAGGTCGGCACGGTCGGGGAACCCGTCGGCCGTGCAGACCGTGTTCGACCACGCGCTCGCCTCGTCGTGCGGGCCATTCCAGTAGACCATCAGCAGACCGACGTCAGCCATGGGGTCGCCGAGGGTGCAGATCTCCCAGTCGAGGACGGCGATGACCTCACCGTCGGCGTTGACCATGCAGTTGTCGAGGCGGTAGGCGCCGTGCACGATGGACACGCCCTTCTGCTCGGGGATCCGGCGCATGAGCTCCTCGTACACCGACTCCACGAGCGGCAGGTCGCGGGTGCGCTGGTCCACGATGTTCTGGTGCCACCGCTTCAGCTGGCGGGCGATGTATCCCTCGTGCTTGCCGAGGTCTGCGAGGCCCACCCGATGGATGTCGACCGCGTGGATTTTCGCCATGGTGTCCACGAGGGACTCGCCGGCGCGCCGGCGCGCCGCCGTGGTGAGCGCCGACTCGGCGAACACCTTGTCCCGCACCACGAGACCGTCCACGAAGCGCATCACGTAGAAGGGCAGCTCGTTCACCGCTGGGTCGTCGCAGAAGCCGAGTGCGGGTGCGACCGGGACATCGCTCGCGGCGAGCGCAGCGATGATGCGGTGCTCACGGCCCATGTCGTGTGCGCTCGCGAGACGGTGGCCGAGCGGCGGTCGCCGCAGCACGTACCTGTTGCCTGCTCCGTCGGTGACGGCGAACGTGAGGTTGGAGTGACCACCGGCGATCTGCTCGTAGCTGAACGGTGCGACCGCGCCGGCGATGTTCGCGACCAACCAGGCCTCGACGTTCTCGCTGATTCCGTTCGGGAGGGCCACGCCAAGAAACTACCTGTATCGTGCCCCCATGGCCGTAGACGTAACGGATGCAACGTTCGAGCAGGAGGTCATCCACCGATCGATGACCACCCCGGTCCTCGTGGATTTCTGGGCCCCGTGGTGCGGACCCTGCAAGCAGCTCACGCCCATCCTCGAGCGCACCACCGACGCCACGAACGGCCAGGTCGTGCTCGTCAAGGTCAACATCGACGAGAACCCCCAGATCGTCGGTGCACTCGGGGTCCAGTCGATTCCCACCGTCGTCGCGTTCAAGGGCGGCGAGCCGATCGATGCGTTCATCGGCGCCAAGCCCGAGCACGAGGTTCAGAGGGTCGTGCAGGCCCTCATGCCGAACCCCACCGAGCAGCGGGTGCTCGACCTGCTCGCCCAGGGAACCGAGGAAGCACTGCGCGATGCGGTCGCCCTGATGCCGGGCAACGAGGATGCCGTCTGTGCGCTTGCCGAGCACCTCGTGCGTGCCGGTTCCGCCGAGGAGGCACTGACCCTGCTCGCGCGCCTGCCCGAGACCGACCGGGTCCGGCGCATCGCCGCCGCCGCACGTCTCTCGATGAACCCCGTGGACGACTTCGACAACCAGCTCGTGATTCTCCTTCCGCGCGTGAAGGCCGACGAGGCCGCTCGCCAGGAGTACCTCGACATCCTCGAGTTGATGGGTCCCGACGACCCCCGCACCGCGAAGTACCGCCGCCAGCTCAGCTCGCACCTGTACTGACATCCCGCTGTCACGGGTGCCGTTCCCCGGCGCCGCCTGCCTCACCCACATTGTCGGCCATGGCAACCATCCGCTCCGTCGCTGTCGATCTTGCCGCCCGCGCGCGTCATCACATCTTGTTCGTCGGACCGCGGCGTCTCGCCGCCGGCGCGGCGACATCACTCGCGCTCGGGGTCGCGGGGTGGCTGCTCTTTGCCCCGCCGCCGCCTGTCGTGGAGTCCGTGCTCCCGGCTGCAGGGAGCACCCCCAGCGTCCCCGTCAGTGCGACCGGCGGACCGGTCCGTGTCCACGTGGCGGGCGCGGTGAGGCGTCCCGGCGTCTACGAACTCCCCGCTGACGGTCGCATTGTCGACGCGGTGCGCGCCGCGGGCGGTGCGACATCATCGGCCGATCTTGACGCGATCAACCTCGCCCAGACCCTCCGCGACACCGAGCAGGTCTACGTGCCGTCCCGGGTGCGCATCTCGCCGCGCACCTCGCCGCGCACGGCACCGAGACTCCGCCCCACGACCGTGCCGCCCGCCCCGCCGCCCGCGGCGCCCGGCTCACCCGCACAGTCGGCACCGGAGCCATCTGCACCGGCGCCACGAAAGACCATCAATGTGAACCAGGCGACAGCGGCCCAGCTGGAGGAGCTCCCGGGTGTCGGCGAGGTCACGGCCCGGCGCATCATCGCGTGGCGCCAGTCGAGAGGCCCGTTCGCCTCCGCGGAGGACCTGATGAAGGTGGAAGGCATCGGTCCGGCGAAGTTCGCCGCCATGAAGCCCTTCGTCAGCGTGTGATCACAGCGCACCGAGTGCGAGTGCCGCGAGCAGGACCGCCCCGACGGCACCGAGCCACAGTCCCGACCCGAGCACGAGGAACTCGCGGGTCCACTCCTGCCAGCCGGCCACGGCGCGGCGCGTCACGCGTCCTGCCACCATCTGGCCGAGCACCCACCACACGGCGAGGCTGGCGATCACGGCGCCAGCGATGCGCAGCGTGCCGCTCGCCGCGGGGATGCCTGCGATCGGCATGAGCGGGAACGCAGCAACCAGTGCCGTGAACGACACGGCACTGCCGACGGCACCGCCGACGGCGACTTTCGCGAGCCACCCGGCAACCGCGATAGACAACGAGACTGCGACACCCGTGAGTCCACCCAGTGCACGCACTGAACGGCGTGTCGCGGCGATCCCGCCCGGGAACGACCCGCGGTCCGGGTTCCGCCGCTCTGTCACCCTGCGATCGTACGGCGGCCGGCACGTGCGGCCGTGGCACCCGCGTCCTGCGGTGCCGTGCGCAGTCGCGATGTGGGCCGGTGCGCACGCGGGGCGATGGTGGGACAGCGGACGCGGAGGTCTCATCGCGGCGGTCCTCGTCGCCTGCGCCGGTCTTGTCCGTCCGTCGCGGGCAATGCTCCTCGCGGCGGTCATGGTCTTCGGGTCCGCCTGGGCGTCCCTTGCATGGTCGGTCCCGCCGGCCGAGACGGGAGAGTGTGCCTGGACGGTGCGCCTGGTCGACGACCCCCGGCCCGCGGGCGGCGGAACCGCGGCGGTCGTGGACACGGGGGAGATGCGCCTGCGCGCCGTCGCGCACGGGGCGAGCGGGTGGCGACTCGCACGGCTGGACGCCGGTGACACCGTCAGTCTGCGCGGCAGTTGCGGGCCGTCGGCGCGGTTCGCGGACCGCGACCGTGTCAACCACGTGCTCGGCACGATGCGCGTCACCGAGGTCGGGGCGGCGGCACCTTCACCGTCGCCCGCGCACCGCGCCGCGAACAGGATGAGACACCTGGTCGAGCGCGGGGTGCGGCACATGGACGACGAGGACGCCGCACTCTTCATGGGGCTCATCATCGGTGACGACAGGAACCAGCCAAGGGAGATGATCGAGGACTTCCGGGCGAGCGGCCTGTCCCACCTGTGCAGCGTCTCGGGGCAGAACGTGGCGTACGTGCTTGCTTTGTGCGGGCCGTTCCTGCGCCGCCTGCGCCCGGCATCCCGGCTGGTTGCCACACTCGCGGTGATCGGGTGGTTCGTGGTCCTCACACGGGCGGAACCGTCCGTGCTCCGGGCCTCGATGATGGCCGCCGTCGTCGCGCTCAACTTCTTCAGGGGAGACCCGCGCAACGCCCGGGACGTGCTGGCGGTGTCGGTGACGGTGCTGCTCGTCATCGACCCACTCCTCGCGCACAGCGTCGGGTTCGCGCTGTCCGCCGGTGCCACCGCGGGTCTTGCCTGGCTGTCCCGGCCGCTCGGTTCCCGGATGGGCCTTCCCGGGGTGCTCGCCGCCACTGTGGCCGCACAGGTGGGCACGCTGCCCGTCGCGCTCCTCGTGTTCGGGCGCGTGCCACTCGTCTCGCTCGTGGCGAACCCGCTCGCGGTGCCCGTTGCCGGGCTGGTCATGCTCGCCGGCATCCCCGCATCCGTCGTGTCCGGCCTCGTGCCTGATGCGGTGGCCGCACCGCTCGCAGCCGTGGTGGCGCTTCCCGTGCAGTGGGTCGCCGGGGTGGCGACCGTGTGCGCACGGATCGAGCCGCGCGGTCCCGCAGCGGTCGCCGCCTGGATCGCCACTGCCGTGGGGGCTGTTCTGTGGGCCCGGCGACACCGGGCTGTGGCAGGGTAGGGACATGGCGGCGTACGTGGTGTCTGGTGACGAGACCCTCATCGGCCTCGAACTGTCAACCCTCGTCGACCGTCTCGTCGGTGACAACGACCGCTCCATGATGGTCGAGGACTTCGATCTTGCCGATGCCGGCACGCAGGTCAGTCTCATCGCCGATGCGCTCGGCACCATCCCGCTGTTCACGGAGAGACGCGTCGTCGTGCTGCGGAACGTGCACGGTGCTCTCGCCGACGTTCTCGAGCCGGTGGTCGCCGCCATCGCAGGCCGCGTCGACGAGGTCGACGTCGTCGCCACCGTGACGGGCCGCCAGCCCAAGGTGTTCGCCGACGTCATGAAAAAAGCCTCCGCGGAGAGCATCGGTGCCAGTGTCGGGACCGGCAGGAACGACAGGCTGGGCCGGGTCGAGGTGCATCTCGTCGAGGCGGGGCTGACGTACTCGCCCGAGGTTCCCCAGATGATCGTGCGGTGGCTGGGTGAGGACCACTCCAGGCTTGCCGGTCTCGTCCAGACCCTCGTGTCCACCTACGGCGAGAACGCAAAACTGACGCGCTCCGACGTGGACCTGTTCCTCGGCGGGGCGGGCAGCGCGGCGCCGTGGGATCTCACCGACGCGATCGACGCAGGAGACACCTCGGGTGCTCTCGTCATGCTGCACAGGTTCCTCGCCGACGGCACGCACGCGCTCCAGGTCCTGGCGCTGCTCGCGAACCGTTACGGCCAGATGATGAAACTCGACGGCCGCGGCGTGCGCACGGGGGCCGACGCGGTCGCGATCCTCGGCGGCAAGGAGTTCCCCGCCAGGAAGGTGCTGGAGCAGTACCAGAAACTCGGCAGCAGCGGCGTCGCGCGTGCGCTCTCGCACCTGGCTGGCGCTGATGTCGACCTCCGCGGGGGCAAGGACTGGCCGGACGTTCTCGTGCTCGAGGTTCTCGTGGGGAGGCTGTGCCAGCTGGTGCCGGCGCGCGGCGGAAGGCCTACTTCGCGGCGAGCTTCTTCATGAGGCGCGACTTGCGGCGGGCGGCGGCGTTGGGGTGGATGATCCCCTTCGACGCGGCCATGTCGAGGCGCTTCACGGCGAGGCGGAGGCTGACATCTGCATCGGCGGTGCCGACGGCCAGCTCTGCGCTTCTCGCACGGGTGCGCAGCTCGCTCTTGACCGCCTTGTTGCGGTCGGCACGCTTCGCGTTCGTGATGATGCGCTTCTTCTGGCTCTTGATGTTTGCCACGGTTCGCAAGGCTAGCGGTGGCAGCCCCGCACCCCAACCAGCAGTGCTGCGGACTTGACCCGCCGGGGACCACGGCCCCGTGCCCACAGGCTCCGCGGATAGAGTCGGGGAGCCCATGGAACTCGCCAAAATCCGCAATTTCTCGATCATCGCCCACATCGATCACGGCAAGTCCACCCTCTCCGACCGCATCCTCGAGCTGACCGGCGCCGTCGAGGCCCGTGACATGAAGGCCCAGTACCTGGACACCATGGACCTGGAGCGCGAGCGCGGCATCACTATCAAGGCCCAGAACGTGCGCGTCGACTGGAAGGGGCACACGTACCACCTCATCGACACCCCGGGCCACGTGGACTTCGGCTACGAGGTCAGCAGGTCGCTCGCGGCATGCGAGGGCGTGGTGCTCGTGGTGGACGCCGCCCAGGGCATAGAGGCCCAGACACTCGCGAACTGCTACCTCGCGCTCGAGCATGACCTGGAGATCGTGGCGGCGCTGAACAAGATCGACCTGCCGGCGGCCGAGCCTGACCGCTACGCGGCCGAGATAGAGAACATCCTCGGCATCCCCGCCGGCGAGATCCTGCGCATATCGGCAAAGACGGGAGAGGGGGTGCCCGAGCTGCTCGATGCAATCGCCGAGCGCATCCCCGCACCGGTCGGGGACCCGGATGCCGAGCTGCAGGCACTCATCTTCGACTCCCAGTTCGACCAGTACCGCGGTGTCGTCTCGAGCGTGCGCGTGATGAACGGCAGGCTGAGCTCCGGTTCGCGCCTGTACTTCATGCAGGCCCGGGCCACACAGGACGTCATCGAGATCGGTGCGCGCAGGCCGGCAAACACCCCGGTGGCTGAGCTCGGCCCCGGCGAGGTGGGGTATCTCATCGCCGGCATCAAGGACGTGGCCGAGGCACGCAGCGGCGAGACGGTGACGATGCTGAATCGCCAGGCCCCCGAACCCCTGCCCGGTTACCGCGACCCGAAGGCGATGGTCTTCTGCGGCCTGTACCCGATCGACGGTGACGACTTCGAGAACCTGCGCGAGAGCCTCGAGAAACTGAAACTGAACGACGCCTCGGTCACCTACGAGCCGGAGTCGTCGGGCGCGCTCGGGTTCGGGTTCCGCTGCGGGTTCCTCGGCCTGCTCCACATGGAGATCGTGAAGGAGCGCCTGGAGCGCGAGTTCAACCTGGCGCTCATCGCCACCGCGCCGTCCGTGGCCTACAGGGTCACCCGCACCGACGGCGAGGCCATCACGGTGGACAACCCCGCCGACCTGCCGCCCACGCAGAACATCGATTTCATCGAGGAGCCGTTCTTCCGGGTCAGCATCGTGACCCCGAAGGAATACACGGGCACCCTCATGGACCTGTGCCAGTCGCGCCGTGGTGACATGGTCAAACTCGAGTACCTGTCGCCGGAGCGGGTGGAACTGCACTATCTCATCCCGCTTGCCGAGGTCGTGGTGGACTTCTTCGACCAGATGAAGAGCCGTACCCAGGGTTACGCAAGCCTCGACTACGAGCTGGACGGCTACCGCCGCTCGGACCTCGTCCGTGTCGACCTGCTGCTGAACGGCATCCCCGCCGATGCGTTCAGCACGATCGTGCACCGCGAGAGGTCCTTCGACTACGGGCGCCGCATGTGCGAGAAGCTGAAGGAGCTGATCCCGCGCCAGATGTTCGACGTGCCGATCCAGGCCGCCATCGGGGGCAAGGTGATCGCCCGCGAGACCGCACCCTCTGAGTTCTATGGGTTAGATATGATTTAAACCAGTTTAATGTGTGTCCAGTTATACCTATTTTTGCTAATTTTCTTATTAGGATTTGGTGGGAACAAACATCAAAGGCTTTCTTTAAAGCATA
>SXYT01000043.1 GCA_005788205.1 Actinomycetota bacterium
ATCGCCATGGTCGCCGCCCACACTTCGACCTTCTTTTTGGGGGGGGGGGGGTTCATGCTGCCTAACAAATCCCCATTTGTCTTCGCCGTGCTGTTGGGCACCCTCGCCTCGCTCAACCCCGGCCGCATGTACCTCGGCCTCGGCCGGGCACCGGGCACCGACCAGGCGGCCTTCATGGCGATGCGGCGCGACCCGCGCTCGTCAGACCACTTTGCCGAGGACGTGATGGAACTGCAGTCGTTCCTCTCGGATGATTCGTCCGTGCCCGGGGTCGTCGCGACGCCGGGACGCGGGACGCATGTGCCCCTCTACATACTCGGGTCGTCGCTGTACGGGGCCCAGCTCGCCGCGGCGCTCGGGCTTCCGTTCGCGTTCGCCTCCCACTTCGCCCCGCAGCTGCTGCACCAGGCCCTGCACACCTACCGCGAGCGGTTCAGCCCGTCACGAACCCTGGATGCCCCGTATGCGATGGCGGCCATGGGGGTCATCTGTGCGGACACCGACGAAGAGGCGCAGCGCCAGTTCCAGCGCCGCAGGCGAATGTTCGTGCGGCACCGGTTCTCGAACGGCGGACGCGAGCTCACCGATGAGCAGGTGGACGCCGTTCTTGCCTCCCCCCAGTCGGTCCACATCGACGAGATCTTCACCTATGCGGCGGTCGGCACTCCGGACCGTGTCGCTGGCGCGGTGTCCGCGTTCAGGTCGCAGACCTCGGTCGACGAGGTCATCACCTCCCACTACGCCGGGAGCATCGCATCGCGGGTCCGCTCGCTGGAACTCACTGCGGCCGCCCTCGGGCTTGCCCCGCTGGTCAGTGCCTGAGGTGCGAGACATGAAGGCAGACGACATCCCGGTCGCCCGCACCCCACCCGGAGGGTACGGCACGTCATTTCCTCCTCTCGTTCTCGCGGGATGCGACGAACCTCTCGTGGCGGGAGCCCCCGACCTGCGCGGAATCTGGCGCGCGGTCAGTGCGACGCGCGGAGGCGAGCCTGTGCCGCCCGACGACCGGCTTCTCTCGTACACCGAGCGCATCGAACAGTGCGGCGACCGCATCGTCGACTGCGGCGGGGGGACCATCGCCGATGCGCGGGCGGACGGCACCGAGGAGAACGGCGTCCATGACGTGTCCGCCTTCGACTACGTGACGCCCATCCATGTGATCGCCTCGTACGAGGAGGGCGCGTTCGTGCTGAGGCCCGTCGGCCTGCCCGGCATCGAGGTGCGCCGCTGGCTGGACGACAACGGCCGGATGGTGTGGACACGACCCGACATGGGCGGGATCCGTGTCGTTCTGGAGAGGGTCAGCGAGCCCCGCTGACACCTGACCGGCGAGGAGTCACTCGCCGACGAGCTCCTTGCGGACCTCTCGCTTCAGGAACTTGCCGTTCGCATTGCGCGGGATCGGCTCCGTGCGGAACCACACGCGCGACGGGATCTTGTGCTTTGCGAGCGAGGACGACAGGAACGTGCGCAGCTCGTCCTCGGTGAGTGCCGCACCCGGCTTCAGCAGCAGGGCGGCGGCGACCTCCTCGCCGAGACGCTCGTCGGGCACCCCGAAGACGATCGCCTCCGCGATCGCGTCGTGGTTGTAGATCGCAGCCTCCACCTCGCTGCAGTACACGTTCTCGCCACCGCGGATGACCATGTCCTTCGCGCGGTCCACCAGGTAGACGAAACCGTCGCCGTCGATGCGGGCGATGTCGCCGGTGTTCAGCCATCCGTCCCTGATCGAGTCGGCGGTCGCATCGGCACGGTTGAGGTAACCCTTGATGACCACGGCACCACGGACGCACAGCACGCCCACCGTGCCGGGATCGGCCGGCAGGTCACGGCCCTCCTCGTCGACCAGTTTCGACTCGAGAGTCGGCACTAGCGGCCCGCAGGACTCCGGCTTTGCGAGGTACAGCCGTGCTGCGTTCGCGGTGATGATGCCGTGGGTCTCGGTCATGCCGTACCCGGTGGAGGGCTGCCCGCCCTTCAACGCGCCGGCAATCTTGTGGACGAGGTCCGGCTGGAGTGCGGCACCACCGCCACCCATCCCCTGCAGGGAGGACGTGTCGCGCTTCGGCCAGTCGGGATGGAGAAGGAGCTCGCGGCTCATCGTGGGCACTCCCGAGAAGTTCGTGACCTTCTCGCGCTCGATCAGCTCGAGTGCGCGGCCCGGGTCCCACTTGTACGTGAAGACGACCTTCGCGCCCGAGAGCGTGGCGGGGTGCAGGATGCAGTTGCACGCGGTCACGTGGAACAGCGGGGTCGGCGCGAAGAACACCGGGGGCCTGGGCTCTGCGGGGGCGGCCGGAGCCGGCACGTCACCCGCGGCGATCGCCTTCTGCTCCGCCATGGACGACGCCGTGGTCATCGCGACGAGGTTCAAGATGTTCGACACCGAACCGCGGTGCGTGAGCTGGGCGCCCTTCGGGAAGCCCGTCGTGCCGGAGGTGTAGAAGATGGTGGCGTCGTCCTCCGGGTCGATCGAGACCGCCGGCAGGCTGCCCGGGTCCGCGGTGGCGAGCACATCGGACCATCTGGCCCCGTTCGCCTGGACGACACGCTCGGAACGGACCGCCACGACATGCATGTCGGCGCGCCCGCCGAGCTGGGCGAGCCGCTCCAGGCGCTCGTCGTCGCCGATGAAGATGACCGGGTTGCTGTCACTCAGGGCGTACTCCATCTCGGGTGCCGTCCACCACGCGTTCACGCCGACAGCGGCGACGCCGATCGACACGCACGCCCAGTAACCGACGACCCATTCGGGGTAGTTGCGCATCGCGAGGGCCACACGCGTGCCCGGGGCGGCCCCGTGCGCCTGGAGGTAGACGGCGAGCCTGCGGACCTGGGAATGAATCTCCGCGTAGGTGTACCGCTCGTCCTCGTAGACGATGTAGTCCTTGTCCCCGTGCACTGCGGTGGACTCCCACAGCACCCGGATGTTCGGCGGGGCCGACTTGTAGACGAGGATGTCGGACCCCATCACGTTCTCCCTGACGACCTCGAAAGGCGAGCCAGTGGCGGTCAGTTCGGCGCGGGCGGCTTTGTAGTGCTCAATCACGCCCCGCATCTTTGCCGAAACAGTCCCCCTCGCGCCATACGAACTAGCGTCTGGTCCCGTGGGTTCAGACAACACAGTCAGTCCGGAGTCGGTCGCAAGGGTCAAGGAGGCCCAGCAGGCCGCCCAGCAGCCGGGTTCCGACGGGGACGGCGGCACGCACCGTCACCATGCCTCCGAGATCGGCACCGTCGCCCTGACGATGGGCGCCCTCGGCGTGGTGTACGGCGACATCGGCACGAGCCCGCTGTACTCGATGAAGGAGGCGTTCACCGAGAAGTCACATGTCATGGCCGTGGACATGATCAATGTGTACGGCATCTGCTCCCTCGCGTTCTGGTCGCTCATCATCATCATCTCGTTCAAGTACCTGTTCTTCGTGATGCGGGCCGACAACAGCGGCGAGGGCGGCATTCTCGCCCTCACGGCATTGGTCCTGCCGCGCGAGCACCGGCGCGTCGCACGGGCGGGTGCCCTCGTGGCGCTCGGGGTCTTCGGCACTGCTCTCCTCTACGGCGACGGGGTCATCACTCCCGCCATTTCCGTGCTCTCCGCAGTCGAGGGACTGGAGAACGTCTCGTCGTCCTTCGAGAGTTGGGTCGTGCCGATTGCCATCGCCATCATCACCGGGCTGTTCCTCGTCCAGAAGCGGGGCACAGGGGCGGTCGGCAAGGTCTTCGGGCCGATCATGCTCGTCTGGTTCGCGACAATCGCGCTCCTCGGTCTGTCACACATCGTGAACCATCCCGAGATCATCCAGTCGGTCAACCCCTACCATGCCGTGCGCTACTTCACGCACGAGCCGCTGAAGGCGTTCCTCTCGCTCGGTTCGATCTTCCTCGTGGTGACGGGTGGCGAGGCCCTGTACGCGGACATGGGGCACTTCGGGCGAAAGCCGATCGCCATCGGGTGGTACGTCCTGGTCCTCCCGTCGCTCCTCCTCAACTACTGGGGCCAGGGGGCGTTCCTGCTGGACCATCCCGAAGAGGTCGAGAGCGTCTTTTTCAACATGGTCCCTGACCCGTTCCTTCTCCCGGTCGTCCTGCTCGCCACCTGCGCCACGATCATCGCCTCACAGGCGCTCATCTCCGGCGTGTTCTCCCTCACCCATCAGGCGGTGCAACTGGACTACCTGCCGCGCATCGCCATCCGCCACACGTCCTCGAGGCACTTCGGCCAGATCTACGTCCCGCTGGTCAACTGGCTCCTGATGACCGCGTGCATCGGCCTGGTCATCGGTTTCCAGACCTCCAGCAACCTCGCCGCCGCGTACGGCATCGCCGTGACGTTGACGATGGCCATCACCACGCTCATCTTCTACCGCGTCCTCACGGACAGGTGGGAGTGGAAGAGATGGAAAGCCAGGGCACTCTGCGCTCCGCTGCTCGTGATTGAGTCCGGTTTCCTCGGCGCGAACATCGTGAAGATCCCCCACGGTGGCTGGTTCGCACTGCTCGTCGGGATTGTGCTCATGGTCCAGATGCAGACCTGGCGCCGTGGCCGTGCCCTCGTGGCCGACCGCATCCACCGCGGCGAGCAGGACCTCGAGCCGTTCCTGGACGACACCGAGGACATCTCCCGCGTCGCCGGCACGGCGGTCTTCATGTTCAAGGACCTCGGCAAGACGCCCCCCGCCCTCGTCAACAACCTGCGCCACAACAAGGTCCTCCACCGCACGACGCTCATCGTCTCGGTCGACACCGACGACCGGCCCCGCGTGCCGTTCGCGGAGCGTTACGCGGTGAAGAAGGTCGCGCCGGGCGTCTTCCAGGTGCAGCTCGAGTTCGGCTTCATGGAGGACCCGAACGTGCCCGCGACACTCGCCGCCATCGACCACCCCGGTCTGTACTACGACGAGGACGACGTCACCTACTTCATCGGCCACGAGTCGATCGTGGCGGGCAAGGTCCCGGGCATGCACCCCCTCGCGGAGCAACTGTTCGTGCTGCTCAACCGCGGCGCTGACTCGGCCGTCCGGTTCTTCAACCTGCCCACGGACCGCGTGTTCGAGGTCGGGTCCCGCGTCGAGATCTGAGCCCGTGCCGTGTGGCCGTTGCTCAGTGCGTGCCGGTGAGCAGCACTGACGGGACCCTCACTTCAGGGTGGCGAGCTGGGTCCCCTTCGAGCTGCGGATGATGAAGACGTAACCCTTCTTCCATGTCGTCAGGACCTTGTTCAGACCCTTCTTGCCCTTCACGGTCTTCAGGAGTGTCGCGGTGCCGTTGGCCGTGGTCTTGCGGTACACCTTGAACGTCACGGCGGCCACGAGTGTGACCGAGATCGTGGCCTTGCTTCCCGCTTTGGCCAGCGCGTAGTTGCTCTTTCCCGCGCCGGTCGAGCTGCCTGTCTGGGTCGTCGCGGTGTTCGACGCCACGTACGCCGAGAGCGAGCTCTTGATCGTGTACTCGGGGTTCGAGAATGTCATCTCCGCGACAGTGACGAGC
>SXYT01000182.1 GCA_005788205.1 Actinomycetota bacterium
GATGATGCTCGCGCCGATGTGCCCGCGCTCGTTCGTGAGAACGGCCATCCCCACGCCCCAGCCACCGTGGAGGGGCCCGATCAGCGAGTCGGCGGGCAACTCGACATCGGTGAAGAACACCTCGTCGAACTCGGCTTCACCCGTCATCTGACGCAGGGGCCGCACCTCGATGCCGGGCAGGTCCATCGGGCACAGGAAGAACGAGATGCCCTCGTGTTTCGGGGCATCGGGATTGGTGCGGGCCATGAGGATCCCCCAGTTGCTGCACCTCCCGCCGCTGCACCACACCTTCTGGCCGTTCACGATGAAGCGGTCCCCGTCCCGCTCGGCGCGCGTGGCGAGCGAGCCGAGGTCGCTGCCCGCACCCGGCTCGCTGAAGAGCTGGCACCAGACGCTCTCCGCGGAGAGAGTCGCGCGCAGGTGGCGGCTCTTCTGGTCGTCGTCGCCGAAGGCCATGACCGCACCTCCCGCGAGGACGAGGCCGACCATGTTCAGCACCGGAGGCACGCCTGCCTTCGCGCACTCCTCGACCCACACCCCGTGGTGTGCCGCGGAGAGGCCCTGTCCGCCGTGTTCTGCCGGCCAGTGGAGTCCGGCGAACCCCGCCCCGAAGATCAACTTCTGCCAGGCGACCCCCTCGTCCACGAGGTCCGGCGGGCAGATCGCGCCGTAGTCACGCGGTGCGTGCTGCCTGTTGTCGGCGAGCCAGGCCGCAACCCGCTCGCGGAACGGGTCGAGTCCGGTCGCGCTCATGTGGTTCACGGTAGTCGGGGGCGAATACTGTGACGCCATGGAGGACCTGCTGCCGGGTGACGACGACCCGCGGCGGCTCGCGGTCCGTGAGTGGATCGCAACCCATCCCGACGCGGTACCGCGCGAACTCGCCGAGTCCGGGTACGTCGCCCCGCACTGGCCGGCCCCGTGGGGATTGGACGCCGATCCCGTCCACCAACTGCTGATCGACGACGAGTTCGCCCGCGCGGGCGTGAAGCGACCGTCCAACCAGATCGGAATCGGCTGGGCGGCACCCACCATCATCCATGCAGGGACCGAGGAGCAGAAGAAGAGGTACGTGCTGCCGGCGCTTGCCGGTGAGGAGACTTGGTGCCAGCTCTTCAGCGAGCCGGGTGCGGGCAGCGACCTCGCGAGCCTCGGCACCAGGGCCGTGCGGGACGGTGACGAGTGGGTGGTCAACGGCCAGAAGATCTGGACGACCGGTGCGCATTACTCCGGGTTCGGCATCCTCATCGCCAGGACGGACCCCTCTGCGCCGAAACACCGCGGCATCACCTATTTCATCTGCCCGATGGACCTGCCGGGGATCGAGGTGCGCAACATTCGCAACATCGCCGGTGCCGACAGCTTCAACGAGGTGTTCTTCACCGACGTCCGGATCCCGCACGCGAACGTGGTCGGCGAGGTGAACGACGGGTGGAGGCTCGCGAAGGTGACGCTCGGCAACGAACGGGTGTCGCTGTCGTCCTCCGGCGTGCTCTGGGGGGCCGGTCCGACGGCGGCCGACATCGTGGACGAGGCGCGCAGCCTCGGGGTGACCGACGCCGTGATGCGCCAGCGGCTCGCTGCGCTGTGGACTGAGCACGTCATCCTCGACCTCATCCGGATGCGCACTCTCACCGCGCGGCTGCGGGGTGAACAGCCGGGCCCGGAGGCGAGCATCCGCAAGATCATGGCTGACGAGCACGGCCAGAAGGCGATGGAGATCGCCCGTGACCTCATCGGGATGGATGCCCTCGTGGTCGGCACCCGGGAGGGGGACAAGACACTCCGCTCGCGCAGTTGGTACAGCGGCTACATGTTCTCGAAGGCCCTCACCATCGGGGGCGGAACCGGGGAGGTGCAGCGCAACATCCTGGGCGAGAGGGTGCTCGGGCTGCCTGCAGAGCCGGATGAATCGACTGGCCGCCCTTGGTCGGACACAATGAGGAACACCGCAAGGGGGATCCGCTGACATGACCACGACCGACCGCATGATCGTCGACCTGCTCGACCCGGAGCTCTACAGGTCCAACCCCCACGGGGTGTGGTCGTGGATGCGGGCGAACGAACCCGTCTACCGCGACGAAAAAAACGGGCTGTGGGGCGTCTCGCGCCACGCGCACGTCATGGACGTCGAGCGTCGCTCCACGGTGTTCGTGTCGGGGCAGGGCTACCGGGCCAACTTCGAGCCGACCGAGGCGAACATGATCGCCCAGGACGACCCACGGCACCGCCAGCAGAGGATGCTCGTGCAGGGCGAGCTCACGCGCGCCGCCGTTGCACGGCGCACGGAGGAGATCGATGCCCTGGTGCGCGAGCTCGTGGACGCTTGTCTCGGTGCCGGGACGTTCGACGTGGTGCCGATGCTCGCCGCACAGGTCGCCGCCCGGCTCACCACGCGCCTCCTCGGGTTCCCGGAGGAGATGTGGCCGGACCTGAAGTCGTGGAGCGAGCGTCTCATGCAGACGGACATGCGCCACCGTGACCCGGCCATCACTGACGCCTTCTACGACGCGAACCGTGAGTTCCTCGCCGCGATGCAGCCGATCATGGCGGAGCGCTCCGCGTGCCCCATGCACGATTTCATGTCGATCTGGGCGCACGCAGAGATTGACGGGGAGAAACTGCCGCCAGCGTCGGTGTTCCACGAGGTCGGGTTGTTCATTGCGGGCGGCGCGGAGACGACCCGCACAGCGATCGCGCACGGCCTCCGTGCTTTCTGCGACCACCCTGACCAGTGGAACGCAATGTCCGCCGATCCGACACTCGTGGACGGCGCGGTGGAGGAGGTGCTGCGGTGGGTGACGCCCCTGAACAACTTCTTCCGCACCGCGGTGTCCGACGACAGGATCGGTGACCAGCCGGTGCACGCGGGTGATCGCGTCATCATGCTGTATCCCTCGGCGAACCGCGATGAAGATGTCTTCGTCGATCCGTTCATGTTCGACATCCGCCGGTCCCCGAACCCGCACCTGTCGTTCGGGTTCGGCACGCACCTGTGCATCGGCGCGAACCTCGCGCGTGTCGTGCTGCGCTCGGTCTTTGCGGAGATGTCTCAGCGGGTCTCTGTGATGACCCCAGTGTCGGAGCCCGACGTGGAGGCGAACATCTTCGCGAGGGCCGTGAGATCGTTCATACTGTCCGTCACCGCGCGTTGACCCGACCGTTCGGGTCGGCAAGCGGGTGCGTTGGTCATGACCGGCGCGGGATTACTTTCCGCTGCACGGGGTTAGACTGAAGAGCGTGAACCGCGGTCTTGCTGCATCCCTCCTCTCTGTTTCCTTGCTCCTCGCCGCCTGCGCCGGTGACTCCTCCACGCCTGCCGACGATGTCCCACAGCTGTCGGAGGAGCCAGCCGGCTTCGACGGTGACACCTCCACCAGTGACAACGCGACCTTGGTCTGCAAGAGCGGGGCCCCGCGCGAGGGCTCGTCCCTGAAGGTCGTCACCTCGGTCTCGCCGCTCACGAGCCTCGCGGGCATCCTCGCGGCCGGCACCGGAATAGAGGTGGTCGGCGTCGTGCCCGAGGGCACGAACTCCCACACGTTCGAGCCCCCGCCCTCCGTGGCCAAGGAACTCGCCGAGGCGGACCTGGTCGTGGTGAACGGTCTCGGGCTCGAGGACCCGATCATCGAGTTGGCGCAGGCGAACATGAAGGACGGAGCCGTGCTCTGCGAGGTCGGCACGGCCGTCATCCTCCGCAGCGAGTGGATTTTCGACTTCTCCTTCCCGCAGGAGGCCGGAAGGCCGAACCCGCACGCGTGGACGAACCCCATCTCGGTCCTCAGCTACGTCACGGTGATGCGGGACGCCATGACCCAGATGCTCCCGTCAACGATCCCCGTGGTCGACGACAACTACGTGAAGCTCTCACAGCTCATCAACCAGCTGGACGAGGCGATGGAGACGGCCACCGAGACCGTGCCGGTGCGCAACCGCAAGCTGCTCACGTACCACGACTCTTTTCCGTACATGGCACGCAGTTACGGCTACGAAATCATCGGGGCGATCCAGCCCCAGTCCTTCTCTGATCCCACGCCGGCTGACGTCGCCGGGCTCATCGAGCAGGTGAAGAACGAAAAGGTGCCGGCAGTGTTCGGTAGTGAGGTCTTCCCGTCGCCTGTGCTCGAGCAGATCGGCAAGGAGGCCGGCGTCCGCTACGTCGACGTCCTCCGTGACGACGACCTTCCGGGCGGCCTGGACGACCCCGACCATTCATGGGGCGGCCTCATGAAGTTCGATTTCGTCACGATCGTGGAGGCTCTCGGCGGTGACGCCACGGCACTGAAGGCGGTCAACGTGGACCTCGGCGTCAAGGACAGGGCGTACTACCCGCAATGATCCGCGAAGCCGTCATCCAGTGCGTGCACATGTCGTGCGCGTATGGCTCCTCAGTCATCGTCAGCGACGTCGACCTCGAGGTGCGGCGCGGTGACTTCGTCGGCATCGTGGGTCCCAGTGGCTCCGGCAAGACGACGCTCCTCAAGGCGATGATCGGGGCTATCTCGCCTGTGCACGGGTCAGTCGATGTCGGCGGTGATGTCCGTCTTGCCTACGTTCCCCAGGTCGAGAGCGTCGACTGGAACTTCCCGGTCACGGTCCTCGAGGTCATCACGATGACCCGCACCAAGGGCAAGCGCTGGCCGCGCATCACGCCGGCCGAACGCGAGGAGGCACTCGACGTCCTGTCGCGGCTCGGCCTTGCCGGACTCCACGATCGCCACATCCGCGAGCTCTCCGGTGGCCAGCAGCAGCGTGTCTTCATTGCTCGTGCCATGTTCCACAGGCCCGATGTGCTCGTTCTCGACGAGCCGACCTCCGGTGTGGATGTGCGCACGAGGCACGAGGTCCTCCATCTCCTGGCCGAGCTGCACGCCCAGGGCGTGACAATCGTGCTCTCCACGCACGACCTCAACGGTCTGGCGGCGCACCTGCCGCGCATCGTCTGCATGAACCGCACGGTGATTGCCGATGGCTCGCCCACGGAGGTCCTGAACCCGGTGGTTCTCGAGAAGACGTACGGAGCCCCCATGGAGGTCCTCCAGCACGGCGGTATGCCCGTTGTCCTCGACTCCAGTGGCATCCACTTTCCTGCGGCCAGCCCGGTTCCCTGACATGGGGCTCCTGTCGGCGGGCATCCTTGAGCCCTACCAGTTCGAGTTCTTCCGCAACGGTGTCGTCGTGGCCACACTCGCCGGGGCACTCTGCGGGGTCCTCGGGGTGTTCGTCGTCCTGCGGGGGATGAGTTACATCGGCCACGGGCTCTCCCACGCGGTGTTCGGCGGCGCGGCCGCATCAGCCGTCGTCGGGCTCAACTTCTTCGCCGGCGCAGGAATCTGGGGCATCACGTCAGGCGTCCTCATCGGTCGGATCGCCCGCCGCCGCATCATCGGTGCCGATGCCGCGATCGGCGTGGTGACCACCGCCTCCTTCGCCGTGGGTCTTGCGCTGCTCAACCGCTACGGGCAGGCACAGAAGAGCATCGAGGCGGTCCTCTTCGGGAGCGTGCTCGGTGTTCGCACGTCCGACATCGTCGCGGTCTCCGTGGTGTTCCTGCTCGTTCTCCTCATCGTCGGCATGTGGTACCGCACGTTCCTCTTCGCCACGTTCGACCCCGAGGTCGCCGACGTGACCGGGGTGGCGGTCCAGCGTGTCGAGGCCGCGCTGATGGTCATGCTCTCGCTCACCATCCTCGTCACGATGCGCGTGATCGGGACGCTCCTCATCTCCGCGATGCTCGTGCTGCCGGCCTCGATCGCCAGGATGCTCACCAAGTCCTTTGCCCGGATGCTGTGGATCGCCCCCGTCGTGGGCGCGTCCTCCGCGTTCGTGGGGATGAACCTGTCGTACTTCGTCGACACGTCATCCAGCGCGACCATCATCCTCGTCTCTGCGGCTGTGTTCGTGGTTGCCTATGCGGTCACCGGCTTCCAGGGCCGTGCGCGCATCGATTCGCTGCACCACGTCTGAGGACAGTCAGGCGCGGAGGCTCCACTCAGCACCAGCGGGAGTGTCACGTACTTCCACGCCGAGAGTCTCGAAGGCATCACGGATGACGTCGCTGAGGTCGTACCGTTTCTCGGCGCGCACGGTCGCGCGCACCGCGAGCATCGCCTCCACGTACGGGCCGACGACCTCGCGCGGGTCCTGCACACCGACGGTGGCCGCATCGCCCAGTCCGCTCACCATCGAGCGCAGCTCGGCCCGGGCTGTGGCGAGGTCCGGGCCCGAGAGCTCGTCGAGATCTTGTTCCAGTGCGAACAGCGCACGGACGGCACCGTCCACGTCACGCGAGCCGAGCGCGGCGCGGAAGGCGTTGACATGACGCGCCGTCATGCCGGCTGAGTCGGCGCCGTCCGGCGCGCTCTCCGACGGTGCGGTCACGGCGGCGGACCGCGCCTGTGCCGTGCCTCCCGCCTCGTCCGGCCGCCGCAGCAGCTCGATGCTGAAGGACTCTCCCGCGGGGAACACACGCTCGGCGCCGAGGATGCGGATGGTCACGCCCCCTCGCCCCGTGACGGTGGCCTCCCCGGACCCGAGGTCCAGCACGAGTCCCGTGTGCTCGTCGATGCCGAGGACGAAGTGGCCCTCCGGGAGTTCCTTCTCGAGCCGCTCGAGCCGTGTCGCGCCGAGGTAGCAGAACCTGGTGTCGTGGTTGCCGCCCTCTGCGTTGTCGAAGTGAGGGATGACCGCGGCATTGATACCCACCGTTGCGAGCAGGTCAAGCCCCTGCTCCCATCTCGGTTCCTCGCCGACCTTGTAGATCTCGTACACCGGGACCGTGTGCGAACCGAGGGTGAGCGCCGCCGCCGAGGCGAATGTGACGATCCCGCCATCACGGAGCTTGCCCTCGAGAATTCCGCGGAGGGGTGTGTCCGTCCACTGGCGCAGTGCATACGTGGGAGATCCCGGCCCGGCGAAGACATACCCTGCCTCGCTCACGTGGCGCAGTCCGCGCTCCACGGCGACGGGGTCGACTCCGTCACCGTGCAGACGCAGGAGCCCTGCCACGGTCACGTCGATGTTGATGCTCTTCCTGAAGTACGTGACCGCGCGTTCGGCAAGGTCACCCGAGTTCTCCTGGAACCCGTACGGAGTGTCGATGACGGTCGCCTTGACAGCAGTGCCCAGACGCGAGACGAGGGAGCGGTGGGTGCTGACCATGGTCGGGGCGGTCTCGCCGCTGCCCATGATTGCGAGGATGCGCGGCGTCGTCACGGGAAGAATCCTCCCACGACCGCGTCGTTGACCACGTCGGCAAAACGACCGGGGTGCTGTGCGTGCAGGTCGTGATCTGCGGGCTCGAACCACTCGACACGGCAGCGTCTTATGGCAACAGCAGCGTGGTCATGCGCTGCTCTCTTCGCCCGGGTCAGATCGTCGTCAGCCTTTGATGCAGGCGTGAGCAGCACGGGCACCTCGATGGACGGGAAGAGCGATGTGGGTGAATGCTCCCACAGGCCCCTCAGCACCGTTATGTGCCGGTCGAAGGTGAGCCACGGTGCGATCGTGCCGTCCGCGAAGTGCTCCATGTTCGCCATGGTCCCCTCGATGGCCTCGTCGGACCAGTCACGGTGCGCGCCGATCATGAACCCGCGCATCCGCCCGGCCTCCATGCCCGCCAGCCGAGGCGGGGCGAGGGCGCGCCTGCATTCCTCCCAGTCGGGGAAGGCCTTCCTCAGTTCGATCGTCCCGCCGTCGACCGCCACGACACCCCTGACGGCCGCAGGATGGTGCGCGGCGATCTCGATGACGATGTTGCCGCCCCATGACTGGCCGATGACGAGTGGTCGTCTCCAGGGTGGGTTGTCGGCGGCGAGGGCCTCGATGATGTCCACCACGTCACGCGCGACCTCCGGCACCGAGTAGCCGTGGTCGGGCTTGCCGCTGCGGCCGTGGCCGCGGAGGTCGAGGGCGACCACGTCGTGACCGTGTGCCGCCAGGTGACGGGCCGCGCCGTCCCAGAGTCGACAGTTCGAGGCGAGTCCGTGAATGAGAAGAATCGGGATGCCGGCCGCGGGGGACATGCGGGTGCCCGTTGCGACGTGGTGAAGCGCCCGCAGGACGGTTCCGTCCCGCACGGGGAGCCTGAGTTCTGTGGCGGTCACGCCCCTATTCTCTCGGCGCCACGGTCAAATAATGCTGGGCCATCGCCGATTCGCGCCGAGCGGGCCCGAATCGTGCCGCGGCACTCCGCCGTCCTAGGGTTCAGGCAACGTCGAAGGGGGACCTTGGTGAAACTGTCAATGGGCATCAATTATGCGGGTGGCTTCAAGGAGGCCGTCGATCGGGTGGTCGCACTCGAGAAGGTCGGTCTCGACCAGGTGTGGGTGGCCGAGGCGTACAGCTTCGATGCGATCTCGCAGGTCGGCTATCTGGCCGCGAAGACGAGCCGTGTCGAGATCGGCACCGGCATCGTGAACGTGTACTCGCGCTCGGCTGCACTCATGGCCATGACGGCCGCAGGCTGCGACTACGTGAGCGACGGGCGGTTCATCCTCGGCCTCGGGGCGTCCGGCCCGCAGGTGGTCGAGGGCTTCCACGGGATCCCCTACGAGAAGCCCATGCAGCGCATCAAGGAGTACATCGAGGTCTGCCGCAAGGTCTGGGCCCGCGAGGAGGCGCTCTCGTACGACGGCAAGACCGTGCAGGTGCCGCTTCCGGCCGGCCAGGGCACAGGGCTCGGCAAGCCGCTGAAGATCATCAACCACCCCGTCCGCAAGGACATCCCGATCTGGTGGGCATCGCTGAAGGACCTGAGCGTTGAGGCGACCGCGGAAATGGCGGACGGCTGGCTGCCGATCATGTTTTACCCCGAGAAGTACCACAACGTCTGGGGTGACCAGCTGAAGGCCGGTCTCGCCAAGCGCGACAAGAGCCGCAAGCAACTCGACATCTCGGCGGGCGGGATGCTCGCCATCGACGAGAAGCTGACCGGGGATGCGCAGACGAAGATCCTCGACTTCGCCCGGCCCAACATGGCGCTGTATGTCGGCGGCATGGGCGCGCGCGGGAAGAACTTCTACAACGACGTCTGTCGCGACTACGGCTACGAGAAGGAGGCCGTGGCGATCCAGGACCTCTATCTCGAGGGCAAGAAGGAGGAGGCCGCGGGGAATATCCCGGCCGAGTGGATCCTCAACGCGAACCTCGTGGGCACGCCGGGCTTCATCAAGGAGCGCGTCGCCGCCTACAAGGAGGCCGGTGTGACCGTTCTCTCTGTGAACCCGGTCGGGCCTGACCCGGTGCGGGAGATCGAGAAGCTCCGCGCCATCATCGACGCCTGATTCCGTCGTGCTGACCGTCGACTTCGTCGCCCCTGGCTGGGAGCCCGTGCGAGATGCACTCGTCGCCAACCTCGAGTCGGGGCAGGACCGCGGCGCCGGCGTCTCGGTGATGCACCGGGGCCGTCTCGTCGTGGACCTCATGGGCGGCCACCGCGACAGAAACGGAGAAGTTCCGTACGGACCAGATGCGCTGCAGGTCGTCTTCAGCACCACCAAGGGCATCACTGCGCTCGCCGTTGCGATGTGTGTCGAGCGTGGTCTCCTGGACTACGACGCCGCGGTGGCCGGTTACTGGCCCGAGTTTGCCGCCCACGGCAAGGGCGGGATCACTGTTGCCCAGTTGCTCGGCCATCGTGCTGGCCTCTACACGGTCGATGGGCCGATGACTCTGGAGGAGGCCCTCGACTGGGACACGGTCACGTCACGGCTGGCGGCGACCGCGCCGCTCTTCGAGCCGGGCAGCACCCACGGCTACCACGCGCTGACCTACGGGTGGCTCGCGGGGGAACTGGTGCGCCGGGTCAGCGGGATGTCCATCGGTGAGTTCGTGCAGCGCTACATCTCGGGCCCGCTCGGCGTGGAGTTCTGGATCGGACTGCCGGCCGAGCACGACCACCGCGTCGCGCACCTCATGGCCCACCCCATCCCGTCGTTCCCGCCGGAGATCGCCAAGTTCATGCTCGACCACGGCGGACCCGGGTCGCTCGGTGAGAAGGCGCTCTCCCTGAACGGAGCGTTCGGGCCGGGCGCGTTCAACAAACCAGAGGTGCGCGCGGCGCAGATCCCGGGTGCGAACGGCATCGGGAACGCGCGGGCACTCGCCACGATCTACGCCGCGACAATCGGGGAGGTGGACGGTGTGCGCCTCATCAGCGAGGAGACGCGCAGCCTTGCCGCCGCTTCTGTGACCCCGGCCGGTGAGGAGGACGTCATCCTCGGCCACCCCACGGTCTTCGGCAAGGGTTACATGCTCGACAGCACGCGCAACAACTACGGCGGTCCGGATGGTTTCGGCCACGACGGCGCGGGCGGTTCCGTGGCGTGCGCCGTGCCCTCGCGCCAACTCGCCATCAGTTATGTGATGAACACGATGCTGACGTCCTACGACGGGGACCCGCGCCGCGGGGCGTACATCAACGCGGCTGTGCGCTGCTCAGAGAGCGCCTGAGTCCGCGCGTCGCGGCGAGGTAGCCACCACTCGCCACCGCCGCCACTCCCGCGAAGATCACCATGGCCGGCCGGACGCTGATTGCCTCGCTGGTGAGGCCGGCGAGGATGCTCGTGGTCGCGATGACGAGCGACACCATCGCGAAGTCACCCGACAGCACGCGCCCGCGGACATGGTCGGGGGCCCTCATCTGCAGGCCGACGGACGACATGACCCACTGCGCACCGCCCCCGAAGTGGGCAATGCTCACGAAGGCAAAGGCGACACCGAGCGCCGGACTGACTGCGGCACCGAGATAGCTGAAACTGAAGACCAGGCTGGCGAACCCACACACCCTCAGCAGGCGGCCGAGGTCGTTGCCGATGTATCGCGCCGCCACGAGCGGCCCCAGGCCTGCCCCGATTCCGCGTGCAGCGATGAGGAGCCCGCGGCCGCCGTCACCCGAGCCGAACTCCGTCGAGGCGAGCACGGCCAGCTGGCTCACGATGCCCGCGCCGATCGCGTACGTCATCTTCGATGAAATGAGCGCAAGGATGACCGGGTCCTGCCGGGCGACGTGGATGGCTTCTTTCATGTCCTGGACCGGCCGGACCTTGGATCTGGCACCCGCCGAGGTGTCATGGGTCTGGGTCGGTCGGTCGATCATCATGAAGAGGAGCGCCGCCACCACGAAGCTCACGGCGTCGGCGAGGAATGCAGCATTGCGGCCGAAGGCTGCGGCAAAGACGCCGCCGAACGCAGCCCCCAGCGCGAGCATGATGCCCCACGTGCTGCCCGTGATCGAGTTGGCCATGCGCAGGTCCTCGTCGTTGTCGACGAGGTTCGGGATGGAGGCAGAGGTGGCCGGACCGACGAAGGAGGCGAGCGCTGCGATCATGCCCTGGAAGAGGAATGCCGTCCACACCCTGCCTGCGTCGACCGTGAGCAGCCCCAGCGCCGCCACGGCCTGGCCGGCGGACACGACGATGAGGACCTTCCGGCGGTCGAAACGGTCGACCGTCGGTCCTGCCAGCGGCGACATGAGGAACGACGGGAGGGTGAACGACACCATCACCACGGACACGAGGAACTTCGAGTCGGTCAGGTCCTGCACCAGGCCCGAGAGGGCGACGAAGGTGAACCAGTCACCGAGGAAACTGACGATCTGGGCGAGGACGACCAGTCGGATGTTGCGGTTTCGCCTCAGCAGGGAGAACACGTGACGGACCTAGGGCCGCTCGGCGTGCGCGGAGAGGACCATGGACATCGCGGCCGTCAGTCGCTTCGCGGTCTCGATGTGCATGAACTCGTTCGGGCCGTGCGCGTTCGACCCCGGCCCGAGGACCCCGGTGATGACGAATTGTGCACGCGGGAACCGCTCGCCGAGCATTCCCATGAACGGGATGGACCCACCCTCCCCGAAGTTGCGCGCGCCGCGCCCGAACGCGGCGGTGGAGGCTGCGTCCAGGGCCGCGGTCAGCCATTCATCCGGGGCGGGCGCGTTCCACCCGTCAGCCGCGTGCGTGTCGGAGAACGAGACCGTCGCCCCGTGCGGCGGGTCAGCGGTCAGCGCACGCCGGATCGCCTCGAGTGCCCGGCTGGAATCACACGTGGGCGGGAGTCGGAACGAGAGCCGGAGTGACGTGTGCGGGCGCAGCACGTTGCCCGCGCGGTCCGTGGGCGGCAGCCCGTCCGCACCGGTGACCGAGAGCGTCGGTCTCCAGGTGCGGTTGAGCAGTTGTTCCGCGGCATCGGTTGTCATCGCAGAGGTCGAGCCCGAAAAGGGAAAGTGCCCGGAGATCGGCTCGGGGAACTCGGCGGCGGTGTCACGGGCCTCTCCCGCGCGGTGCGGCGGGATGTCCGCGTGCAGCTCCGGGAGCAGAATGCTCCCGGTCGGGGAGTCCTCGACGCGGTCGAGCAGTGCGCGGGTGATGCGGAACGATGACGGCACCACGCCGCTCGCATCGCCGCTGTGCACTCCCTCGGTGAGCACTTCCACCCGCAGGACGCCGTCAGCGAGTCCGCGCAGGGAGGTGGTGACCCACATGCGCTCGTAGTCGAGGCAGCCAGAGTCGAGGCAGATCACGAGTGAAGGGTCACCGAGGCGGTCGCCGACGATGCCCAGCCAGGACGGCAGGTCGATGCTACCGCTCTCCTCGCTCGCCTCGATGAGGATGACGCACCGGGCATGCGGGCGGCCCTCGCGCTGGGCCACCGCGACGGCGGTGAGACTGGCGAACACCGAGTACCCGTCGTCCGCGCCGCCGCGCCCGTAGAGCTTCCCGTCCTCGATGACCGGCTCCCACGGGCCGAGGCCGTCCCTCCAGCCCGTCATCTCGGGCTGCTTGTCGAGGTGGCCGTAGAGAAGGACCGTGTCGGTGCGTGATGTCTTGTGCGGCTCTATCTCGATGACGAGCAGCGGGCTGAGTGTCTCGTCCATGAGCAGGTCGATCGTCATCCCGGCCACCGGCTGGGCCGCGCACCAGTCGCGCAGCAACTCGGCCGCGCGCGTCATGTGCCCGTTCGCGCGCCATGCCGAGTCGTACGCCGACGAGACGTTGGGGATGCGCACGTAGTCACAGAGTGCCGCCATGACCGATGCGTCCCAGGTCTCGCCGCACGCAGCGACGGTCGCGGGGGTCACTTGAGCGCGGAGAGACGGTCGATCGCCTTGCGGCAGCCGTCCATGAACTCCTCCACGACCTGGCGCGCGGGGAGGATCTCCTTCACCGCTCCGGCCGCCTGACCGCAGGCCATGAACGCCTTGTCCGTGTCGAGGGTGACGCCCGGACCTGAGCCGAGCTGCTGCACACCAGCACCAGCGGCAACCATCACCTGCTCGGGAAACTTCTTCAGTTTCTCCGGGTGGTCCTCGAACTGCTGCGTCCACGAGGTGCGGATGACCCGGCACGTCTTGCCCGTGTAGGCACGGCTGACCACGGTGTCGTCCTCGTTGATCTCGACCATCTTCTCCTTGTAGCCCTGGCCGGTGTGGGCCTCGTGCGTCGCGATGAACTTCGTTCCCACCCAGATCCCGTCCGCGCCGAGCGCGAGCGCCGCGGCCAGTCCACGCCCGTCGAAGATCCCGCCGGCGGCAACCACCGGGACCTTGTCGCCGACTGCGTCGACGACCATGGGCACCAGCGTCATTGTCGCCACGGTGCCCGTGTGACCACCGGCCTCGGTGCCCTGGGCGACCACGAAGTCGCATCCCGATGCGACCGCTGCCACGGCGTGGCGCACCTTGCCGCACATCGAACCCACGAGGATGTTGTGCTTGTGCAGTTCGTCGATCACCTCGCGCGGCACGCCGAGCCCCGCCACGTAAATGCTCGCCCCGCCCTCGATGACCGCCTTGATGTTGCGCATCACGGAGTCGGGCGATGCGGTGAGCAGGTCGACGCCGAAGGGCTTCTTCGTCATCGTCCGCACCCTTGCCATCTCCTCGACCAGCAGTTCCGTGCTCATCGGGGCGGCGCCGAAGGTGCCGATGCCGCCGGCCTCGGACACGGCCGCGACGAGGTCGCTGTAGGACACCCCGCCCATGCCGGCGAGCATCACCGGGAGTTCGATGTTGAGCATTTCCGTCAGTCTTGTGCGCATGCGCGCAACCTAGTACGGCTACCGGGCGGCGTATGCACCCGGGCGCTTCAGGAACCCCCTGTGCCAGCGCCGTGGGGTGAGCACGAGCGCCCTCGGTTCGTCCTCGAACATCCAGCGCACGAAGTTGCGCCGGGTCCATGCGCTCGTGTCCACGAGCCGCAGCACGGACTCGGCCACACCGCGCCGGCCGAGCATCCCGCCGAGCACCGCGGACATCCGGTGATCGGCGAGGAAGTGACGGTCGAGGAGCTTCGAGTAGCGGGCACGCACGTCGGCAGGAGTCGCCCCCTCGACGATTGCGTGCGCAGCGAGCATTCCTGTCTCGAGTGCCTGACCGATTCCTTCGCCGGTCAGCAGGTCCGTCGCGCACACGGCATCACCGACGAAGAGAACGCGGCCCGCAGAGCGCACGGCCGAGTCCACGCGCGCGGGGATCGGCCATGCGGTGTGGCGTCCCTCCGCTACGAAACCGTCGCCGAGGGCCGAGACGATGTGCGGCCGTGCGAGAAGATCGCGCCACAGTTCGTTCATGTGCTGCACGCTGTGGCCCGTCCTGCGCAGCATGCCGAAGCCGAAGTTCGTGCGGTTCCCCGGCAGCGGGAAACTCCAGGCATACCCCGGCAGCAGGTCCGGCTCGAACCAGACATGCAGTTCGTCAGCCGCCGGGCCGGTGACGTTGCCCAGGTACTGGCGGAAGGCGTGCCACTCGCCGAGATAGCCGTCCGTTGCGACACCGAGCATCTTGCGGGTGGGCGACCACATCCCATCGGCTGCGACGACCCAGTCGAACCCGGCTGCCTCGTCGTCACCGAGCGTCACCCGGACGGTGTCGGCCGTGTTCGCAGTGACCGCTGTGAGCGGGCAGTTCTCGCGCACCTCCACCCCTGCCCTGCGGCAGTGCTCCACGAGTGCGGCGTCGAGATCGAGGCGGGGTGCGATCACTGCGTAGGTGCCGCTGCCTGCGGGGAGGTCCAACTCGACGGTCCGGCCGCCAGGGGTGTGCACCCGCACGACCGAGCACTCGCGCGCGTTCGCAACCCCACGGGCGTCGAGACCGAGGGTCTCCAGGTGGCGCAGGGCTGACGTGGTCAGCCCGTCGCCACAGCACTTGTCGCGGGGGAACGAGGCCTTGTCGACCACTGTGACGGTTGCGCCGGCCCTCTGCAGTTCTATGGCGCACGCAATCCCTGCCGGCCCCGCGCCGACGACCAGGACCCGCGTGCTCATGGGGGGAAGGCTAGGGGTGGCCCGGCTAGGAGTACCGGGGCAGGGGTTCGTAACATTGGGCACGCGGCACCACGGGGTGCCCGGAACCTCCTAGGAGTAACCATGTCGAAGATGTGTGAAGGTCGCGTTGCAGTGGTCACGGGTGCCGGGCGCGGCATCGGGCGTGAGCACGCGATCAGCCTCGCCAGCCAGGGCGCCAAGGTCGTGGTGAACGACCTCGGCGGAAACGTGGACGGCTCGGGCGGCGACCTCTCGCCGGCCCAGCAGGTCGTGAACGAGATCAAGGGCATGGGCGGCGAGGCCGTCGCGAACGGCGACGACATCTCCAGCTGGGAGGGCGCACAGCGCCTCATCAACACGGCCGTCGAGACCTTCGGCGATATCAACATCGTGGTGAACAACGCGGGCATCCTCCGTGACCGCATGCTGACCAACATGACAGAGGAGGAGTGGGACGCCGTCAACCAGGTGCACCTGAAGGGCACCTTCGGCCCGTCCCGCTGGGCCGCCGCGTACTGGCGCGAGCAGTCGAAGGCCGGCAAGGAGGTCTACGGCCGCATCATCAACACCACCTCGGTGTCGGGCCTCGACGGCAACGTCGGCCGGACCAAATACGGCGCCGCGAAGGCGGGCATTTCATCCTTCACGGGCATCGCCGCGCTCGAGCTCGCCCGTCTCCGC
>SXYT01000183.1 GCA_005788205.1 Actinomycetota bacterium
ACCGAACGGCCGCTGGTGGCACTCGGCCAGGTCCACGATGCGGCCGTGGTCCTCGACGAGTACGCAGGGCACAGGGTCGGCGTCGTCGGCGCCGGGACCCTGGGTGGGCTGCGTGTGATCGTGGACTGCGCGAACGGCGCGATGGCAGGGGTCGCACCGCGGGTGCTGGCCGCTCTCGGTGCCGACGTCCTCGCCATGAACGACTCGCCGAACGGCAGGAACATCAACGAGGGCTGCGGCGCCACCGTTCCCGGTCCGCTCGCGGCGCGGGTCGTCTCCGAGGGAGCGGATCTCGGCATCGCATTCGACGGCGACGGCGACCGTCTGATCGCGGTCGATGCCGCCGGCAACATCGTCGACGGAGACCGCATTCTTGCCGTCGCAGCGGTCGACCTTGCCTCGCGCGGTCTGCTCCGCAACAAGGGTGTCGCGGTGACGGTGATGACGAACCTCGGGTTCCACCGTGCGATGGAGGGCGCGGGTGTCGGTGTCGTGGTGACACCCGTCGGTGACCGCAACATCCTCGTCGCTCTCGATGAGAACGACTTCGTCCTCGGTGGCGAGCAGAGCGGGCACATCGTGCACAGGGCGCACGCGACCACGGGTGACGGACTGCTGGCCGCGGTCCTGCTGATGGAGGACCTCAAGCGCACGTCCCGCTCGCTCGCTGAGGCGGCCGCGGTGATGACCGCCTGGCCGCAGGTGATGGTCAATGTGCGCACGTCGGAGAGACTCGCCAACCCGGCGGCCGATCTCGAGCAGGAGATCTCGGCGTGCGAGGGGAGACTGGGAGAGGACGGTCGCATCCTCGTGCGTTCCTCTGGCACCGAACCGCTCGTGCGGGTGATGGTCGAGGCAAGTGACGATGTGACCGCACTCGGGATAGCCGGCGACCTCGCCGGAGCACTTGTGTCCCGTTTCGGCGGCACCATCGAAGGGACGCACTGAGGCCGCCCGCGCGGCTCAGTAAGGTCGGCTCCATGTGCGGCATCATCGGGATCATCTCAAGGCCGTCGGCCCGGCCGGTCCCTTCCGCTGCGGATGTCATCGCTCTTGTCGATGCGGCGGTGGCGGCGGGTGATGACCTCGAGGCCGCCGCGCGCGGTCTCGCAGCCGCTGATGCCCTGTTGCGGGGGGACGCAGGGATCGTGGCCCTCGCCGGGAATCTCGGTCTCGCGTCCGAGATCAACGCCCGGCTCGACCTCGTGGATGCCAGGGCCGATGCGGCAGAGGCCCTCCTCGACGCCATGCACGGTGACTCTGCGGCGATCGATGCAGCGGCAGGCCTGGTGTCAGGTGTCCGCGATGCGTCGTGGGCACTGCGGCGGGACCGTCTCCGCACCGCTGATGCAGTGAGCGCACTCGCCGGCTCGGGGGCTGCGCCCCACACCCTTCACGGGTACCTCTCCGTGCAGCAGGCGCTCTCGGCGATCGACCGCATGGAGGTGCGCGGCCGTGACTCCGCAGGCGTGAGTGTCATCGTGTGGGGCACTGACCTGTCCGCCGTGACGGGACGCTTCGGCGCCGACATTGCACGGCGCGGCGAGGACCTGTTGTTCACCAACAACAGCATCCGCGTGGCGGCGGGGAACCTCGTGTTCGTCTACAAGGCGGCAGCAGAAATCGGGGAACTGGGGGACAACACCCGGAACATGCGCTCGGCCATCGCTGCGGACGAGGTTCTGCGCGCCGCGCTCGGCACGGCCGGTTCCCGTGTCACGGTTCTCGGCCACACGCGCTGGGCGAGCGTCGGCATCATCAGCGAGCCGAACGCCCACCCGGTCACCGGGGAGGAAGTCGGCGCCGACGGTGACACAACATCGGTCGCCGTCCTGAACGGTGATGTCGACAACCACGCCGACCTGAAGGCGCGCCACGGTCTCCGGTTCGCCGACCCGATCACGACCGACGCCAAGGTGATCCCCGCACTGGTCGACAGGCTCCGCGCCACCGAGGTGAGCGTCGAGGGTGCGTTCCGGGCTGCAGTGAGCCAGTTCGAGGGTTCTGTTGCCGTGGGCTACTGCGACGCCTCCGAGCCCGGCCGCCTGCTCTTTGCCCTCTCCGGCAGCGGGCAGGGCTGCTACGTGGGCCTGGCCGAGGACCGCTTCGTGGTGGCGAGCGAGCCCTACGGGGTCGTCGAGGAGACCCACTCGTTCGTGCGTCTCGACGGCGAGACACCGGTCGATACCGCGCGACCCTCGTCGCGCGGCCAGATCGCTGTGCTCAGGGCGGACTCTGCAGGGACGGTCGCCGGCATCGAGATGACGGCATACGACGGGACCCCGATCGCCCTCGCCGCGGGGAGCGTGCGCACAGCCGAGGTCACCACCCGTGACATCGACCGCGGTGACGCGCCGCACTTCCTCCTGAAAGAGATCACCGAGGCCCCCCGCAGCTTCCGCAAGACCCTCCGTGGACGTGTGGCCGAGCACAACGGGATGTTCCTTCCCGAACTCGACGAGGCCACGTTCCCGGCACATGTCCGTGAACGGCTCGCCGCGGGCACCATCAGGCGCATCCGCGTGATCGGGCAGGGGACGGCGGCCGTGGCCGGGACGTCCCTCGTCCCTGTGCTGAGCGAACTGCTGCCCCACGAGGTGAACGTCTCGGCGCTCACCGCGACGGAACTCTCGGGTTTCGCCATGGAAGCGGACATGTCAGACATGCTCGTCATCGCGGTGAGCCAGAGCGGCACCACCACCGACACGAACCGCACGGTCGACCTCGTCACGGGGCGCGGCGCGGCAGTGATCGCGATCGTGAACCGGCGGGCCAGTGATCTCGCGGCAAAGGCGCACGGCACCTACTTCACCTCTGACGGCCGCGACATAGAGATGAGCGTCGCGAGCACCAAGGCCTTTTATGCCCAGGTGGCAGCGGGTGCGGTCCTGTCCTGTGCGGTCGCGCTCCAGTGCGGCGGCTCACCCCAGCGTGTCGACCGGATCCTGCGCTCGCTCGTCGACATGCCCGCGGCCATGGAGAAGGTCCTGGCGGTCCGCCCTGCAATCGGTGCGATCGCGGCGAGGTTCGCCCCGTCACGCAGGTACTGGGCCGTCGTCGGCAACGGGCCGAACACGGTCGCCGCGAACGAGGTCCGGATCAAGCTCTCCGAGCTCTGCTACAAGTCGATCAGTTGCGATGTCACCGAGGACAAGAAGCACATTGACCTCTCCTGCGAGCCGCTGATCCTCGTCTGTGCCGCCGGGCTCAGCGAGGGCACCGCGGCCGACGTCGCGAAGGAAGTGGCCATCTACAAGGCCCACAAGGCCGTGCCGATCGTCGTCGCCACGGAGGGCAGCGCGCAGTTCGACGCGGCTGCCGCCGTGATCCACGTGCCGGTCGTGGACCCCACGCTCGGCTTCGTGCTCTCCGCGATGGCCGGTCATCTGTTCGGTTACGACGCGGCCCTCGCGATCGACGCGCTCGCGATCCCGTTGCGCCGCCTCCGCGAGGTCGTGGAGCTCGTGGTGGAGCGCGGTGGCAACGGCGAGGAGGCACTGTCGGCCGTCGCGCGCCGCATCGGCACCACGTCACAGGAGTTCCTCGCCGGCCTGCGCACCGGCCAGTACGACGGCAACCTCGAGGCGAGCACCGCCGTGAGGGTGGTGTCCCTGCTGCGCATCGTCACTTCCGCGGAGCCGCTGCGCGACTACCAGCGCGAGACCGGACGCGTCGCCACGCCTGCAGTCCTTCTGGATGACCTCGTGACCGCGCTGACCCGGGCCGTGGACGAGCTCACGCGCCCCGTCGATGCGATCAAGCACCAGGCCAAGACCGTGACCGTGGGGATCTCGCGCACCGAGGAGGGTCTCCTCGATGCCGTGCTCGTGCGTGCCGTGCTCGAGGCCGGGGCCGCCCGGGACCACATCTCGTACTCGACGCTCAAGGTGCTGGCCGCTCTGGACGGTGCAGTCGCCTCGGTCACCGGTTTCACGCGGTACTCCGTCAACGGTGACCCGCGCGGTGGCTCCGCCACGATCAGCATCGTGGAGCGTGGCGGTCTCGCGAGGGACCTGTCCTCGCGGGTCGACACGAACCCGTCGCTCGTCGGCACGAAGCGTCGCGTGGCCGACGAGCAGCAGGTGCTCGTCGCACGCGGCCGCAAGGACGGACGGACCGTCGTCATCGTGCCCGAAGTCAAGGGAGCCGAGACCGTGGGACTCGCGCTGATCCACGTCGTCTTCCACGACACCGTCCCCGCAGCCACGGCGCGCCGCATCCTCCAGGGATACGACCGCAGGTACGACAGGCTCGTCGACTGGGTGACGGAGACCGAGGGTTCCTTCCGTGAGGACAGACTCGGCGAGGTCCCGATCGCCGACCTACTCATCCTGCCGGTCTCGGAGAGCGCCGACCACTGGCGCAACGACAGGGGCAACTGACCGTGCGCGGCGTGGGAATCGACGCGGTCGACATCGAACGGTTCCGGGTCTCGCTGCAGCGCACCCCGACGATGCGGACACGGTTGTTCACGCCCGACGAACTGGCGTCTCTCGCAGAGGCGAAGGACCCCGTGCCCTCCCTCGCGGCACGGTTCGCGGTCCGAGAGGCTGCGATGAAGGCCATGGGGGTCGGTCTCGGGGCGTTCGACTTCCACGACGTCTCCGTCGAGCGGCTGGGGTCCGGCGCGCCGCGTCTCCGCGTCGAGGGACGCGCGCTGGAGCTCGCCGAGAGTCTTGGGATCAACGGCTGGCACGTGTCCATCACGCACACGTCATCGGTCGCCATGGCGGTCGTCGCGGCGCTCTGAGCCCCGTCCCGGGCGCTCTTCCCGCTCGCTTTCGCCGGGCCCGCGCCTACGCTTGCGGGGTGCTTGCCGTCGTGACACCCGAGCAGATGCACGCGGCTGATGCCGCGGCACTCGAGGTCACCGACGACCCCTCCGTCTACATCCGCAGGGCGGGCCATGCCGTGGCCGAGACAGCCCGCTCGATCATGGGCGGCACGTACGGCCGTCGCGTCACAGTGGTTGCGGGCAAGGGCAACAACGGCAATGACGGCCGTGTCGCGGCCGCGACCCTCTCGTCGTGGGGTGCGTCCGTCACGGTCACTGACGCGGCCGACGCCCACGGACTCTTTGTCGACCCGCGCACGGCCGACATCCTCATTGATGCCGCGTACGGGACCGGGTTCCGCGGCACATGGTCCCCGCCCGTCGTCATCGACGTCCCTGTCCTCGCGGTCGACATCCCCAGCGGACTGGACGGGCGCACCGGTCTGGTCAACGGCGGGGTCCTCGTGGCGGACCGCACTGTCACGTTCGCTGCCCTCAAGCAGGGGATGGTTCTCGGTGACGGGCCGTCGGTGTGCGGTGTCATCGACATCGTCGATGTCGGAATCGACCCGGGAGACGACGTGGATGTCCATGTGGTCGAGTCTTCTGATGTCCGCATGTGGCTGCCGCCGCGCGACAGGCACGCTCACAAGTGGTCGCACTCGGTCCGCATCGTCGCCGGCAGTGCAGGGATGCCGGGTGCCGCGTCGCTCGCGTCCGCCGCGGCGATGCGGGCCGGTGCGGGCATCGTCCATCTCTCCACCCGTGGGGCCGATCGAGCCGGGGCACAGTTCCCCACGGAGGTCGTTCACACACCGTTGCCCGAGGGTGACTGGTCGCGGGTAGTCGCTTCCGATGCCGCACGGTTCGACAGTCTCGTGGTCGGCCCCGGTCTGGGGCGCGGCGACGACGTCGCCCTGGAGGTCAGGGAGGTGCTGGCTGCGGTCGGACTGCCCGCGGTCATTGACGGAGACGCTCTCGCGGCATCCGTGGACCCGCGCGGGGGCTACGGCACGCTGCTCGGGCGGACCGCACAGACCGTCCTCACGCCGCACGACGGGGAGTTCGCGGCGATGGGCGGCGACACAGCGGACCAGGACCGGATCGGTGCCACCGTCGCACTCGCTGAGGCGTGCGGATGCACGGTGCTGCGCAAGGGCCCGACCACCATCGTGGCCACGGCGGGCCGCCCCACATACCTGGTCGTGTCGGGTGACGAGCGACTTGCCACGGCGGGCAGCGGAGACGTCCTCGCGGGCATCATCGGCGCGTTCCTGGCACGCGGGCTTGCCGCCCCCGAGGCCGCGGCAGCCGCCGCGTTCGTCCACGGGATGGCCGGTTCCTCGCTGCCCGTCGAGGGTGCGATCGCGCGGGACGTGGTGGCGGTCATCGGCGACGTCCTCAATGACATCATGGACACAGGGGCAGGGCAGTGAGCATCGATTTCTCCCAGCGATGGGCATGGGCAGAGGTGCACACGGGCATCATCCAGCACAACATCGCGGTCATCGCCGAGCGCATCGCACCCACCGATGTCTGGGCCGTCGTGAAGGCGAACGGGTACGGTCACGGAGCCGTGCAGGTCGCCGAGGCCGCGCTCACTGCCGGTGCGGGGGGACTGTGCGTCGCGATCGTCGACGAGGGTGTCGCCCTGCGGCGCGCGGGTATCCAGGCACCGATTCTCGTCCTCAGTGAGCAGCCAGCCGAACTGGCCCCGTTGCTCGTTGGCTACGCACTCACGCCCACCGTCGCCACCACACTCGGCGCGGCCGCGGTCGCGACCGCGGCACAGGACGCCGGTCGCGAGGTCGGTATCCACCTGAAAGTCGACACCGGCATGCACCGCATGGGCGCACAACCGGCAGAGGTGCTCGGCATCGCGCAGTTCGTGTCCAGCCACCCGCTCCTCTCGACCGAGGGTCTCTACACGCACTTCGCGGTCGCAGACGAACCCGCACACGAGGCCAACGCCCGCCAGCTCGGTCAGTTCACGGGCGTGATCGACAATCTTGCCGAACGCGGCATCACGCCTCCGGTCATCCACGCCGCCAACTCGGCCGCCGCACTCGCGAACCCTGCCGCACGCTTCAACATGGCCCGAATCGGCATCGCCACGTACGGCCTGCTCCCCGGCAACGGGGTGGCGCACGAGTGCAGGGGATTGATTCCCGCGATGTCGCTGAAGGCGAGGGTGTCCGCGGTGCGGTGGGTGGAGGCCGGTCAGGCAGTGTCCTACGGTCTGCGCACCCCGCTCACATCCCAGTCACTCGTCGCCACGGTGCCGCTGGGGTACGCGGACGGTGTGCCGCGCAGGCTCGGGCACGAGGGCGGCCACGTCCTCATCAACGGTGCGCCGCGCCGCATCGCCGGCACGGTCACGATGGACCAGTTGATGGTGGACTGCGGGCCGGACAGTTCCGTCTCCGTGGGGGACGAGGTCGTCCTCATCGGCACACAGGGCGGGCACACGGTGACCGCGGACGACTGGGCCGACCTGACCGGAACGATCGGGTACGAGATCGTGTGCGGCGTCTCGCCGCGGATCCACAGGCGGTACCTGTGATCGAGATTGTCTCCCGCGACCCGGCGCAGACGTCGCTCGTGGCCGCCGCCGTTGCCCGGCTGGTGAGGCCGCGCGACATCATCGTGCTCGCCGGTCCGATGGGGGCGGGAAAGACGGCGTTCGCGCGCGGGTTCGCCGCCGCGCTCGGCGTCGGCCCGGAGGACGACGTCACGTCACCCACGTTCACGCTCGTCCACGAGTACCGCAGCGGTCGCATCCCCGTCCACCACGCCGATCTCTACAGGCTCGCCACACTGGGTGAGGTCGCAGACCTCGGCCTGCGCGAGCGGGCAGACCTCGGGGACGTCGTCATCATCGAGTGGGGCGACGTCGCGACCGATGTCCTCGGCGGGCACCTGCGCATCGACCTCGAGCCGGACGGCGATGATGACGACATGCGCGTCATCACGGTCTCCGTCGAGGGGCATTCGTGGGATGCACGCTGGGAGAAACTGCGCTCGGCACTGTCGGCGGTGGCGCCGTGATCCTCGCCATCGAGACGGCGGTCGAGCGCATCAGTGTCGCGGTCGGGGACCATTCCGGCACGCGGGCATCGGCGATGCTGTCGAGCGACAGGCGGCATGCCGAGTCACTCGCCCCGATGGTCCAGTTCGTCCTGCGCCAGGCGGGGGTCGGCGTGGACGGCATCGATCACATCGCCGTCGACGTCGGGCCGGGTCTCTTCACCGGGATGCGCGTGGGCATGTCCACCGCGCAGGCGATGTCATGGGCGCTCGACGTGCCGCTCGTCCCCGTGACCAGCCTCGATGCCGTTGCGTGGGGTGCGGGCACCACTGACATGCCTGTCGCTGTCGCGCTCGACGCACGCAGGGGCGAGGTGTACTGGGCGCTCTACCGGGCCGGACAGGCGGGGACGGAGCCGGTGCTCCTCCGCGGGCCTGAGGTGGCGCCGCCAGCGGACGTGGCGATCGAGATAGCGGATCGGGGTGAACCGGTCCTGTGCCTCGGGTCGGGCTTCCTGCGCCACCCGGATCAGTTCACTCCGGTGACCATGGCAGTCCCCGGTCCTGCCTGGCAGTCGATGCCCGCGGCCGAGCACGTTCTCGCGCTCGGTGCGCTGAAGGCCGCGCGTGACCTCACCGTCCCGGCAGACGGTCTCGTTCCTCTGTACCTGCGTGCCCCGGATGCGGAGATCAACTGGCAGACGAGGGAGGCCGCGCGATGAGCTTCATGCGCGAGCGTTCCACGAACACCCTCACCACCGAGACCATGAGACGGAGGCATCTCCGCAGGGTGCTCGAGATCGAGGAGATCGTCTACCCGCGGCCGTGGACTCACCGGACCTTCGTCACGGAGCTGAACCAGATGCGCGCCGGAAACCGTTACTACCTGGTCGCGTACGTGGATGACGGGCTCGTCGGGTACGGCGGGCTCATGTTCAGCGGGGACGACGCCCACATCTCCAACCTCGCCGTCGACCCCGATTGGCACCAACGGGGTGTGGCCACGGAGATGCTGCTCGATCTGGCACGCCTCGCCCATGACAGGGGGTGCGAGGCGATGACGCTCGAGGTCCGCCACACGAACACCGCTGCCCAGCAGCTGTATCGCAGGTTCGGTTTCGTGCCGGCGGGGGTGCGCAGGCGCTACTACGAGAACACCGACGACGCAATCGTCATGTGGGCCCACGGGGTCGACACGCAGGAGTTCGCGGACCGCCTCGCCCACATCCAGTCGCGCAGACCGGGGAACCGATGAGCACGGCACGGTCCTTCGACGAGTCAACCGTCGTCCTCGCCATCGAGACGAGTTGCGACGAGACCGCCGCCGCGCTCGTGATGGGCGGCGACGACGTGCTGTCCTCCGTGGTGAGCAGCCAGATAGACATCCACGCGCGTTTCGGCGGTGTGGTGCCCGAGGTGGCCAGTCGCGCCCACCTCGAAGCGATCGTCCCGGTGGTGCGCCAGGCTTTCGACGAGGCCGGCATCGCACCGTCGCGGGTCGATGCTGTCGCCGCCACGGCGGGGCCGGGGCTCATCGGCGCTCTCCTGGTCGGGGTGTCGGCGGCGAAGTCCCTCGCCCTCGTGTGGGACAGGCCGTTCATCGGTGTGAACCACCTCGAGGCGCACCTCTACGCCGGCTTGCTGGACGACCCCGGTCTCGAGTTCCCGCTTGTGGTCCTGCTCGTGAGCGGCGGGCACACGATGATCATCGAGATGCGGGGGCACGGCGACTACCGGATCCTCGGCCGCACGATCGACGATGCCGCGGGCGAGGCCTATGACAAGGTCGCCCGTTTCCTCGATCTCGGGTACCCCGGCGGGCCGGTGATCGACCGTGTGTCTCCCGACGGTGATGCCACCGCGGTCGCGTTCCCGCGGGCCATGATGCACGACGGCCTCGACTTCTCGTTCAGCGGGCTGAAGACCTCGGTTGTCAACCACGCCAGGCGCAACCCCGGGACCTCGACCGTCGACATTGCGGCGTCGTTCCAGGCGGCAGTCGTCGACGTGCTCTGCGCCAAGACCCTGCGCGCCGCGCAGCAGGTCGGCGCCCGCGGTGTGGTGCTCGGAGGCGGCGTCGCGGCGAACTCGCTCCTGCGAAGCGAGATGACGAGACGCGGCAGCGAGACCGGCATGAGGGTCGCACTTCCGGGCAGGGCAATGTGCACCGACAACGCGGCGATGATCGCGGCGGCGGCATGGCACCGGCTGCGCAGTGACGGCCCGATGGGGCTGGACTGCGGTGCATACCCCAACCTCAAACTGTCCGAGGTGCCGAGGGGGTCGGCAACATGAGCCGCCTGCCCCTTGTCCTGCGCGGCCGCGAGTTCCCCGTGCCGGTGGTGCTCGCCCCCATGGCCGGCGTCACGAACATCCCGTTCCGCGCGCAGTGCCGCGGCTTCGGGCCGGGCCTCGTCTATGTCAGTGAGATGGTGATGGCCGCAGCTCTCGTGCACGGGAACGACAAGACCCGCAAGATGGTCGCGTTCGGCCCGGACGAGGACTTTCGCAGCCTTCAGATCTACGGGAGCGACCCTGATTTCGTGGGGCGTGCGGTGCGCGCACTGTGCGAACAGGATGCAGCCGACCACATCGACATGAACTTCGGCTGTCCCGCGACGAAGGTGACGCGCAAGGGCGGCGGGGCCGCCGTGCCGGTGAAGCGCAACCTCACTCGTGCGATCATGGCCGCGGCTGTCGCCGCTGCGGAGCCGTTCGGCGTGTCCATCACCTGCAAGTTCCGCATCGGGATCAACGACGACCTGGTGACGTTCCTCGACACCGGTCGTGCCGCCCAGGAGGAGGGGATCGCGATGATCGCCCTCCACGCGCGCACGGCGGAGCAGCACTACGCCGGTGCGGCGCGCTGGGATGCGATTGCGGAACTGAAGCGCGAGGTGAAGGACATCCCCGTACTCGGCAACGGTGACATCTGGGAGGCCGCAGATGCCCTCGCGATGATGGAGCAGACGGGATGCGACGGGGTCGTCGTGGGGCGCGGGTGTCTCGGGAAGCCGTGGTTGTTCCGCGACATCGTGGATGCGTTCGCGGGCCGCCCCGTCCAGGCGTCTCCCGACCTGGGGTTCGTGCTGGATGTCATGGCTTCGCACGCGGAGGGTCTCATGTCCGTGATGGGCACCGATTTCGGCATCCGCAACTTCCGCAAGCACGCCGGTTGGTATCTCACCGGCTACCCCGTTGGCTCCGATGCCCGACGGGCGTTCGCCACCGTGTCGTCGTTTGATGAGTTGCTGCGGGTGTCCGCCGGTCTCGACCATTCGATGCGGCTCGTGCCGGGTGGCGAGCGACTGGCACGCGGCCACACGAACGGCCCGATCAAGGTGGTGCTGCCGGAGGGTTACCTCGCGAACCGCGACGACTTGACGGTGCCGGATGACGAAGCTGTCGTCGCGCTCAGCGGCGGCTGACGTGGATGTCATCCTCGCGTCGCGCTCACCCCGCCGGGTCGACCTGCTCGCGTCGCGCGGTGTCCCCTTCGTCTCTGACCCTGCCGATCTGGACGAGACCCCGCTCGCGGGGGAGTCACCCGTGGACCTTGCCCGGCGCCTTGCCGTGCTCAAGCACGCAGTGGTCGCCGCCCGTCACCCCGGGGCCCTCGTGGTCGCGGCCGACACGGTGGTCGACCTTGACGGGCTGTCACTCGGCCAGCCAGCGGATGGCGCCGAGGCTGCACGGATGTTGAACGGGTTGTCAGGACGCACCCATCTGGTTCACACCGCAGTGGTGGTGGGGCCCGTCGCGGCGGGTGACCTTCATGTGGAGACCTCGCGGGTCACTTTTCGTCGCCTGGAGGGGGGCAGGGTCGCCTGGTACGTGGCCACAGGCGAACCCTGGGGCAAGGCGGGTGCCTACGCGGTGCAGGGGATGGGGATCTGCCTGGTTGCCCGCGTGGAGGGATCGCTGTCGAATGTGGTTGGCCTGCCCGTTGGCCCGACAATTGCCCTCCTGACCCGCCACCAGAGCCGGTAGTCGCGGTTAGCACTCGCTGCGGCCGGTTGCCAACGGGCGGGGTCTGTCCGTATCCTTAGCAATCGCACCGATTGAGTGCTAACCGCCCGGGTCAGCCCCGGCCGGGGACAGACAATCATCCACGTACCTGGAGGAAAACCATGAAGTTGAAGCCACTGGACGACCGCATCGTCGTAGAGCCGAGCGAGGCAGAGCAGACCACCGCGTCCGGTCTCGTCATCCCCGACCCCGCCACGGAGAAGCCCCAGCAGGGCGTCGTGCTCGCCGTCGGCCCGGGCCGCTGGAGCGACGACGAGGGCCAGCACTTCCCGCTCGACGTGAAGGTCGGCGACACCGTTCTCTACAGCAAGTACGGCGGCACCGAGATCAACCACGGCGGCAAGGACCTGCTCATCCTCACCAGCCGTGACGTCCTCGCGGTCGTGGAGAAGTAATCCACGATGGCCAAGCAACTGAAGTTCCACGACGAGGCACGCCGCGCACTCGAGGCGGGCGTCAACAAGCTCGCTGACACAGTCAAGGTGACGCTCGGGCCGAAGGGCC
>SXYT01000184.1 GCA_005788205.1 Actinomycetota bacterium
GAAGGACGGCTTCTCGGTGATCGTCTCCGACCGAGCGTTGATGAGCTTCGACGCCATGGCGGGGTCCTTGGCCCACACAGGGAGCAGTCCCCACCGGGCAGACCCGAGGACCGCGCCCCTCTCCCCCGCCCTCACGACCAGGCAGTCGTGCGTCGGCGCGGTGTTGAAATTGGAGACCCGTTCCGGCGTGTCCACGGCGACGGTTGCCTCGATGCCTGCGTCACGCAACTCTTCCAGCAGGTCCGCGACCGCGAAATTGCCGACGAACCTCCCGCACACGCCGCAGCCTCCGATCGCACTGGGTCTGGACCTGCGAGACGCGGTGGTCCATTGGTCGGGCTGGCGGGATTTGAACCCACGACCTCTTGTCCCCCAGACAAGCGCGCTAACCAAGCTGCGCCACAGCCCGTACGGATGACGAGCCTATCGGGGGCACCGCCGAAGGGGGCACCTCACGCGAACAACTGCACCACGCGCCATCCCAGGTAGGCACAGAGCAGGAACACGAGGAGCTTGAAGTGCCAGGGCGGTTTCTCGCTCTCCACGCCGGCGAGTTTCCTCAGGTCGAGCGTGTCCGCAGTGACCCTCTCGCCGTTCACCCCGGTGAAGTCAATGCGTGTTGCGCACTCCGGGCACGTCCCGTCCTCGCGCACCGACGACTGCGTCAGGTACCTCGCGCAGGGTTCGCACCAGGGCACTCAGTCCCCCTTGCGGCGCATCCGCAGTTTCAGCGGCACGGAACCGAAACTGAAACCCTCGCGGATCGCCCGCTCCAGATAGCGCACGTACGGCGCGGGGAGCTCTCGGTTCACGAAGAGGGTGAACGTGGGCGGGTCGATCGCGCCCTGCACGGCGAACAGCACGCGCGCTCCCCCACCTGCGGGCTGTTTCTGCTGTGCCTCGGCGATGATGCGGTTCACATCGCGGGTGGGGACCCTGCGGTGGTACTGCTCGATGGTGTCCTGCAGCACCGGCCTCATCTTGTGCACGCCCTTTCCCGTGAGCGCGGAGATCTTCAGCACTGGTGCGTCGGCCAGGAAATACAGCAGCCTGGAGATGTCGGCCTCGACCTTTCGCCGTTCCTCGGACTCGAGCAACTCCCACTTGTTGAGGACAACAAGGATGGGGCAACCGGCCGCGTCGATACGCTCGGCGAGTCGCTGGTCCTGGCTTGTGACCGACACGGTCGCATCAATCACGAGCATGGCGATGTCTGCCTCATCGATGGCGCGCAACGCCCGAACGAGCGAGAAGTACTCGGCGGAATCGTCGATGCGGCTCCGCTTGCGCATGCCGGCAGTGTCGATGAACACGAGCGGGCCGTCCTCTGTCTCCACCAGGGTGTCGATTGCGTCACGCGTGGTGCCCGGCATGTCGTGCACGACCGAGCGCTCCTCGCCGACCAACCGGTTGAACAGAGTGCTCTTGCCGACGTTCGGCCGGCCGACGAGCGCGACCCGGGGCACCCCGTCCGCGGCCGACGGTTTCTCGGCAGGTGTTTCGTCCTCGTCATCGTCCGTAGCCTCCGGCCCGAAATCGAGGCGCTCCACCACGAGGTCCAGGAAGTCACCGCTGCGACGGCCGTGGAGGGCACTGACGGGATAGGGCTCACCGAGGCCGAGAGACATGAAAGACCACCGCTCCAGTTCCCTCCGGTCATTGTCGGACTTGTTGGCGGCGAGGATCACGGGCACCTTGGTGCGGCGCAGCCAGTCAGCAACCGCCTCATCCGCGTCGGTCAGGCCGACCGAGGCGTCGACCATGAACATCACGAGATCAGCCGAGCGCACGGCCTCCTCCACCTGTCTGCTGACTTTCTCATCCAGGTCCGAACCGGAGGGCAACCAGCCGCCCGTGTCCACGATGTCGAAATCACGGCCCAACCAGGACGCTCGGCGGGTGAAGCGGTCCCGTGTGACACCGGGACGATCCTCGACGATCGCGGCCTGCTCGCCGATGACACGGTTGAACCACGTGCTCTTGCCGACGTTCGGGCGCCCGACGATCACGACCGTGGGCACGCGGTGCTGCTTGGTCACGATTGGCCTCCGAGGAACTGGTCTATACGGGCACGAAGGGCTGTGCCCGACGTCGGGACGATCTCGATGCTGTGCAGCGCCGAAAGGTCCCCGACAGTATGCCCGTCCAGGAAGCGATCGCCGTTGAGGCACACATCAGGCAGGAGATGCAGCGTCGACGCTGGCCGTCCGTCGAGCGCCCTCGACACGTCATCGAAAGTGAGAAGACCTGCAACGGCGGTGTTGCCGCCGAAGTACGCGTTGCGAACGGTGACGACCTCGATTTTGTCCCCGGTGGCATCCATGACGAGTGGCGCTATCACGACCGCACCGAGCTCCCCGGTGACGACGGCGAGCCTGTCATGGTGCGTCCGTGTCCGCTGGGTGATCGACACGGGCACGGAGCGATGGCGCAGGGAGGTCTCCGCCGCGGGGTTGACCGCTCGAACGTACGACGTCGCATCGATGGAGCCGAAAAATCCGCCGTCATGGTGGCGCAGGTCGCTGCGGTCTCCGCGGAAGCCGTCGATGAACGACCGTGCGATTCCGATACCGTCCTCGAGCATCTCGAAGCCGCCGTATGTCGCGGCACCGGGCAGGGGAAGGCCCGCGCGCAGGTACAACTCGTCGGCACCGTGGACGACCGTTCGCCCGAGGACCGAGTCATACCGTTCCTGCCATGTCTCGATCAGCGCGACTGCAGCCGTCGCCTCCTCGGCCGTGTGGACCCGCATCCGTGTCTCGGTGTTGTGCCGGGACAGGCCGAGCGGCACGACAGCGACAGAGAGCAGTTCCGGGAAATGCTCCAGGAGTCCGTGCAGCGTGGAGTCGAGGGTGTCACCGTCGTTGACACCCGGGCACAGCACGACCTGCGCGTGTGCCTCGATCCCGTGATCGAGAATCTGGCGCAGCCAGCGCAGGCTCGTGCCCCCGCGCTGGTTGCGCAGCATCTCGGCCCTGCGCCACGGTTGCGACGCGTGAATGCTCACATACAGCGGGGACAGCCTCTCCTCCACGACGCGCTCGAGGTCTGCCTCGGTGAAGCGGGTGAGCGTCGTGAAATTGCCGTAGAGGAAACTGAGCCGATAGTCGTCATCCTTGGTGTAGAGGCTGCGGCGCATTCCCTTCGGGAGTTGGTAAATGAAGCAGAACTCGCAGTGGTTGTCACAGGTGTGGATCCGGTCGAACACCGCGCTCGTCACGGACGCCCCGAAGGGCTCACCGGCGCGCCGCTCGACCTCCAAGTCCAGGGTCATCCCGCCGCGGTCCACCGAGAGTGACACGGAGTCCTCCTCCACCAGGCGTTGCCACTCGATGATGTCCCTCGGCGTGACGCCGTTCACGGACAGGACGACGTCACCCTCCTGCAGGCCTGCACGCCCGGCAGCAGAGGCAGGGTCCACCGCGGACACGATCGCTGCTTGGTCGACCGTCTCCATCAGTTCCTCAGGCTATCCGTGCCGCGGTCACTAGCCTGAGGGACTTGATGGCCGTGGAGAAAGTACTGCTCGCGTCACCGCGCGGATTCTGTGCCGGTGTGGAGATGGCGATCAAGGCCCTCTCGTGGATGGTCCGCACGTTCGACGGGCCCGTGTACTGCTACCACGAGATCGTGCACAACAAGATCGTGGTGGACAGGTTCCGCGAGCGCGGCGTGGTGTTCGTGGACGACATCGCAGAGGTCCCGCCCGGCAACCCCATCATGCTCTCCGCCCACGGTTCCGCACCCGAGGTCGTGGCCGCCGCCCGGGAGCGCGGCAGCTACGTGGTCGACGCGGTGTGCCCGCTCGTCACGAAAGTTCACCATGAGGTGAAAGTGCGGGCGGGGAAGGGCTTCCACATCGTCTACGTCGGCCACGAGGGCCACGAGGAGGCCGTCGGCACGATGGCCGTTGCTCCCGAGTCCATCACGCGTGTCGAGACGGTGGACGAGGTGAACGCCCTCCCGGATTTCGCCAGGCCGGTCGCGATGCTCGCCCAGACCACGCTCTCCCATCGCGAGTGGCACGAGGTGGCCGTGTCCGTCAAGGGACGTTTTCCCGACGTGTGGACACCGGGCCGGTCCGACCTGTGCTTTGCGACCACGAACCGCCAGACCGCACTCATGGAGATCGCCCCTCGCGTGGACGTGTTCATCGTGATCGGCTCGTCGAACTCGTCGAACACGCGGGCACTCGAGCGCCTGGCGGGCGAGGCGGGCTGCGCGCGTGTTCTCCGCATCAACTCCGCGGATGAACTGCCACCCGACCTCACGGGGACAGTTGGTGTCACCGCTGGCGCCTCAGCCCCGGACGAACTCGTGTCCCAGGTGCTCACGGCCCTCGCACCGAGACTCGGCGTGGAGGAGATTTTCGTGACCGAGGAGGACGAGTACTTCCCGCCCCCGCGCAACATCCGCGACCTCCAGTCCGCAGTCGGCACGGCGGTCACATCAATGACAGGAGCGGACGTCCGGACAGCGCCGTCACTCGATGACCGCGCACTTGCGGCAAGCACCGTGCTTGAGGCACTCTCACGGCTGTGATCTCCCCCACTCTCGAGTCCCTGCGTCTCTTCATCCACGTTCTTGCCGCATCGGTCTGGGTTGGCGGCCAGATAGTGCTCGCCGGACTCGTGCCCAGTTTCCGCAGGGACAATCCCGAAGCGCTGCGCACGATCGCAAAGGCCTTCGGAAGGGTCGCCTGGCCCGCGTTCCTGGTCGCCTTCGGGACCGGCGTGTGGAACCTGCTCGCAGTGGATGCCGCCGACGCCGGCACCGACTACCTGGTCACCCTCGCGCTGAAACTCGCCCTCGTCGGGGTTGCCGCGGCGGCGACCGTCATCCACTCGACCGGGAAGACGAAACTGGCTCTGGCGCTCGGGGGCGCAGTCGGGCTGGTGTCCTCGCTCGTTGTGATGTGGCTAGGCGTGCTCCTGTCGAGCTCCGGCTAGTTCAGTTGCGGGGAACCTTGCTCCACGGGAGTTCGCGGTCAACACGGACGTCGCCCGGCAAGCCGAGAATGCGCTCGCCGAGGATGTTCTTCATGACCTCGGTGGTGCCGCCCTCGATGCTGTTCGCACGCGAACGGAGGAATGCTTTCTGCAGATTGTCGAAGCCCATCGCCGTCTCGGGTCGGACCATCTCGTAGCTTCCGTAGAGCATCGCCTCGGCGCCCATGACGTTCATCGTGAACGAGTAGATGTCCTTGTTCAGGTTGGCGCTTTCCATCTTCCCGATCGAACCCTCGGGCCCGGGCGAGCCCATCTTGCGGTTCTGGTTGGCGCGGATGTTGGTGAGTCGCAGCAGTTCGGCGCGGATCCACAGCTTCATCAGTTCGTCCTTGGTCGCGCCGTCCTTCTGGGACTCTTCGAGCCCCCTCCAGGTCTTCACGGCATGGGCGATCGTGCCGCTGCCGCGCTGCGGGATGCTGCCTCCGATCGACACGCGCTCGTGCATGAGCGTGGTCAGGCTGACGCGCCAACCGTCACCCGGGTTCCCGAGCATCTCAGCGGCGGGGATGCGGGTGTCGGTGAAGTAGACCTCGTTGAACTCTGCCTCGCCGGTCATCTGGCGCAGAGGACGCACCTCGACAGTCGGCGCGTGCATGTCGACCACGAAGGCGGTGAGACCCTGGTGCTTCACCTGCTCCGCGTCGGTTCGTACGACGAGAAGGCCCCACCGGGAGAGATGCGCGAGCGTCGTCCAGACCTTCTGCCCGTTGACGACCCATTCGTCACCGTCCTTCACGCCCTTCGATGAGAGTCCGGCAAAGTCGGACCCCGAACCAGGCTCGGAGAACAACTGGCACCACACTTCCTCGCCGGTGAACAGCGGGCGCAGGTAGCGCTTCTTCTGGTCCTCGCTGCCCCACTCGACGACGGTCGGCCCGCACATGCCGTGTCCGATCGGGTTGCGCGGCATCGAGAACGGTGCACCGGCCGCGGCCAGGCGCTCGTTGACGACCCTCTGGTGCTTCGGGTTGGCGGCGAGGCCACCGTGACCCACGGGGAAGTGGACCCACGCAAGGCCCATGTCGAACTGGGCGCCGAGGAAGTCGACGACGGAGAGGGACTTCGGCGGGTGCTTCTCGAGAAGTTCCTCGGTCAACTCCAGGATGCGAGCCTCGTCGATGGTTGCGGTGTCTACGGCCATGGTTGTCCCCTTTGGTTCCTCCCGAACTCTAGGTCTCCAGTGTCAGGGCCGGTCAACGTCTGCCCCGGACCACGCCTGTGACTCCCGTCATTGGGTAGTTTCTCGGGCATGTACCCAGCCGTTTATGCAGCGACCCACCCGGACAGACCCGCCACGATCCAGGCTTCCACCGGGAAAGTGACCACGTACAAGGAGCTCAACGATGCCGCACTGCGTCTCGCGAACGTGCTGCGGGCCGCAGGGGTGGGGCCCGGGGACCACGTGGCTCTCTGCTTGGAGAACCACGAGAGGTACCTGGAGGTCATCTGGGGTTGCCACTACGCGGGCACCGTGTACACGGCTTGCTCCAGCCGCCTCACCAAGGCAGAACTCGCGTACATCCTGAACGACTGCAAGGCGAAGGTTTTCATCACCTCAAAGTACAAGTCGGACCAGGCCCTCGAGGTCGCCGGGGATATCCCGGACGTCTCGTTGCGCCTGATGCTCGACGGCACGGTGGACGGGTACGACTCGTTCGAAAAGACCGTCGACTCCGCGCCAGCCGTCGAGCTACGCGACATGATCGACGGCATCGACATGCTGTACTCGAGCGGCACCACCGGCATGCCGAAGGGGGTCGCGAAACCGTTCCCCGGCACTCCACTCGGCACGGCTGCAGGTCTCGGCTCACCGTTGACACAGGGGCTCTACAAGTTCCGCGAGGAAATGGTGTATCTCTCCCCCGCCCCGCTCTACCACGCTGCGCCGCTTCGTTTCAACATGTCGGTGCATTCGCACGGCGGCACGACCGTCGTCATGGAGCACTTCGACGCGGAGGACTACCTGCGTTTCGCCGAGAAGTACCGGGTCTCCCACACCCAACTCGTCCCCACGATGTTCATAAGGATGCTCAAGCTCGATGATGACATCCGGCTCAAGTACGACGTGTCGAGCATCGAGGTCGCGATTCACGCAGCTGCGCCCTGTCCTGTGCCCACGAAGAAGGCCATGATCGAGTGGTGGGGCCCCGTGATACACGAGTACTACGCAGGCACCGAGGGCAACGGTTTCGTCTACTGCAACAGCGAGATGTGGCTCACCCACCCCGGCACGGTGGGCACGGCCATCTCAGGGGTCGTGCACATCTGCGACGAGGAGGGCAACGAGGTCCCGCAGGGCGAGTCGGGAACGGTCTTTTTCGAGGGGGGTGGGACTTTCGAGTACCACAATGATCCCGAGAAGACGAAGAACTCCCGCGACCCGAAGGGCCGCGGCTGGAGCACGCTCGGTGATGTCGGCTATCTCGATGCGGACAATTTCCTGTATCTCACCGACCGCAAGGCGTTCATGATCATCTCC
>SXYT01000185.1 GCA_005788205.1 Actinomycetota bacterium
CAGAGAGCCGCGCCCTCGGGGACGAGGAGACCGCCCTGTCCACGGAGGCCGACACCGTGCAGTCGGCGCTGCGCGAGTGCCTGCTGCGCATCCCGAACGTTCCCCATGCGGAGGCTCCCGACGGTGCGAGCGACGCGGACAACCCGCTCGTGAAGGGCCCGGTCGGCATGCCGGCGACGTTCGCTGCGCACCAGAGGGTGCCGCACTGGGAGACTGCTGTCGCCCTCGGCATCCTCGACAACGAGCGCGCCACGAAGATCTCGGGCGCCATGTTCACCATGCAACGCGGCCTGGGCGCCACGCTGTCACGGGCGTTGTGCCAGTACGCACTCGACATGAATGCCGATGCATTCGAGGAGATCAGGCCTCCTTCCCTCGTCACCACGGCCACGCTCACCGCCACCGGCCAGTTGCCGAAGTTCGCCGATGATGCGTACGCCATCGAGCGCGATGACCTGTGGGCCATCCCCACCGCCGAGGTGCCGTTGACATCGCTGTACGCGGGAGAGGTCATCGATGAGGCCGACCTGCCGCTGCGCTTCATGGCGCACAGCAGCTGCTACCGCCGCGAGGCCGGTTCGGCCGGCCGTGACACACGCGGGATGCTGCGCGCCCACGAGTTCGACAAGGTGGAGATTCTCGCTCTCGCCACCCCCGAGCAGTCGCCCGCGCTCCTGATCGAGCTGCGCGACCGGGCCGAGAGACTGATTGCCGGTCTCGGCCTGCCGTACCGCATCATCGAGATCTGCACCGGGGACATGGGTCAGAGCCACCACCGCAGCTTCGACCTGGAGGTCTACGCACCTGGTTGCGACAGCTGGCTGGAGGTCAGCAGCGTCAGCTGGTTCAGTGACTACCAGGCCCGGCGCGGGGACATCCGCCTCAAGCGCGCGGGCCAGAAGGGCACAGAGGTCGCGAACACCCTGAACGGCAGCGCACTCGCCGTGCCGCGCGTGTGGGCCGCGATCTGCGAGAACTTCCGCCAGGAGGACGGCAGCGTGCGGATCCCCGCGGTGCTCCATCCCTACATGCGCGGTGCCTCCGAGATCCGCCCGAGGTGACCCCGTGGGCATCGGGGACTTCCGCATCCAGTACGAGACCGCAGGGCTCGACAGGCCGGACCTCCACGACGACCCGGTGGTGCAGTTGCAGCGGTGGTACGCCCAGGCCGAGGAGGCAGGCTGCACCGAGCCGAACGCGATGACGGTGTCGACCGTCGGGGCGGACGGCGGGCCCGACTCCCGCATCGTGCTGGCACGAGCGATCGACGAGTCAGGCATCACCTTCCACACCAACCGCCGCAGCGCGAAAGGTGCAGAGATCACCGCCGATGCACGCGCGGCCGCGGTGTTCGGCTGGCTGCAGATCCACCGCCAGGTGCGCATCCGCGGGACGGTCAGCCTGGCACCCGACGACGTGAGTGATGCGTACTTCGCGTCGCGGCCGCGTGCGAGCAGGATCGGTGCCTGGGCATCGCCGCAGTCGAGTCCCATCTCCGGCAGGGCCGAACTTGACGCATTGATCGAGGAAACCGAGCGCAGGTTCGTGGATGTGGACGTGCCGCGCCCCCCGCACTGGGGCGGGTATGTGCTCGGCATCGACGAGATCGAGTTCTGGCAGGGCAGACCGAGCCGGCTCCATGACAGGTTCCGTTACTCCCGCAACGGGGGCAGCTGGCGGGTCGACCGTCTCGCTCCCTGACCCGGGTCAGCCGGGCCAGGTGACGGCGCACTCCACGAGGGCATCAATCAGGCGCTGCGTGTGCGGCGAGGGCTCCGGTCCCTCCCAGTCCCAGAACATCGGGCTGGAGCCGCGCACCCGCGGCGGAAGCTCCAGCTGCACCCCGGAGTGCAGGGGAACATTCACCGGGTTGTCCTGGTGCATCCCGCGCAGGTCCTTCGGGATCTCGTCGATGTCGTCGATCACGGTGTAGGCAGGAAGGTGACTGCGGATCGCGGCACCGAGGTGGGTGGCGAGGCGCCGGTTGCCCCCGCCGAGGAGGAGGGACGTGAAGAATCCTGCCCGTCCGTACCCGTGCACCGTGACCACGATCTCCACGTGGGAGAGGAAGCCCGCGAGCGTCGGGGACTGGTCGGAGGTGACACGGTGCGAGGGGATGTGCCACTCGAGGTTGTCCGGTTGCAGCACGCCGTAGTACGAGGCACCGGCACGCTCGGCGGCGGCACGGGCGATGACGTCGGTGACCTGCTCCAGGTCGCCGCCGTGGAACGCCATGAACCCGAACGTCCCGCGCAACTGGCACTCCTCCCGGACGCCGTCCATTGCGAGCAACTCGGAAAACTGCACTGTCAGACCTCCCTGCCGGGACGACGCGCGGCGAGGAGTGCAGCCCCGCCGATCACGACAGCAAAGACGAAGGCCAGCCTCCATGCCCCCTGGCGCTGCAGGAACGACACGATCGACGATTGCCAGCCGTCCACACGCCGGATGACCGCATCCCCGCGGCGCTCGGTGACGGCGCTCCACCAGTACCACGTGAGGTACGCACCCGTCAGCGTGACGAGGATGCCGGAGGCAGTGTCGAAGAAGCGCAGGCCGCGCCGCAGGAACCGCACGAAGCCGGTCTTGGCGAGAGCAATCGCCACGGTGAGCGACGTGACGAGCAGACCCATCCCGAGCCCGTAGAGAACCACGCTCAGGACGCCGCTCGCAAAGCCGAACCGGCCCACGGACCCGAGGATGACGGTGGTGAGGAAACCGATCGTGCAGCCGATGGATGCGACCGCGTACGCGAGCCCGAACATGAACATGCCGCGCACCGTCCTTGTGCGCTCCGTCGCGAGGTTCGGGGTGATGAGGCGCGGCTTCCAGCCGGCAAGCATCGCGATTCCCATGCCGAGGAGACCGAGGCCGATCACGAGTGATGCGTACTTGGCGTTCCGTTCGATGGCGTCCGTGAAGAGCCTGGAGATGATGCCGATCACGATGAAGAGAGAGACGAACCCTGCAGAGACTGCCGTCCCCACGCGCAGAGCCCTTGCAACCGCAACGGTGCGGGTGCTGTCGACGGCGGACTCCTCGCCGAGGTAGTAGACGAGGTACGTGGGGAGAAGCACGAAGCCGCACGGGTTGACGGCCGCGAGGACACCGAGCACGAAGCTGTACGCGAAGTTCCCCTCCAGCACCGTCAGGCCCCCACCCCTGCGCGCGTCAGATTCGCCCGCAGGTCAGCCTCGGTGAGTTCGCCTGCGTGCATCGCGGCCACGTTCCCGCGGGCATCGAGGAAGTACGTGGTGGGCATCGTGCCCACTCCCGCCCCGGCCACTTGGCCACCTGTCCTGTCGAGGAAGTTCGGGTACGCAGCCCCGTACGTGTCGAGGAAGGCCTGCGCGGTCTCGACCGTGTCGTTCGGACTGATCCCGATGAACGTGACCCGCCCGGCGAACTCCCCGGCCGCCGCGGCCAGCACGGGCATCTCGCGCCGGCAGGGCTGGCAGGTGGAGAACCAGAAGTTCACGACAGTGGGCAGGCCGCCCGTGTCCGGCAGGGCCTGCTCACCGCTCGCCACCGAGACCATGCTGACGAAACCGAACTGCTCGCCCGTGG
>SXYT01000044.1 GCA_005788205.1 Actinomycetota bacterium
GGTTCGATTCCCGTCACCCGCTCCATGACCATCGCACTCGTCCGCCAGCCCGGCCCGCGCCTCGCCGAGGGCATCGTGACCCACATCGACCGCCAGCCGGTCGACCTGGCCAGGGCCCGCGAGCAGTGGGACGGCTACGTGGAAGCACTGCGCCTCCACGGCTGGGAGATCCGCGAGGTCCCCACCCTGGAGAGCGCGCCGGACTGCGTCTTCATCGAGGACACGGCGGTGATGTACCGCGGTGTCGCCGTCATCACGAACCCCGGGAGTGACCTCCGCAAGCCGGAGACCGCAGCGGTCGAGGAGACGGTGCGCGCCATGGGGTGCCGCACCGAGCGGATCACCGCACCTGGCACTCTCGACGGTGGCGACGTGCTGAACGTCGGGGACACGGTCTACGTCGGGCGCGGCGGCCGCACGAACCAGGCCGGCATCGACCAGTTCGCCGCGATCGTTGCCCCGCTCGGTGCGACTGTCGTCGCCGTCGACGTGCGCAACGTGCTCCACCTGAAATCAGCCGTCACTGCCCTGCCCGACGGCACCGTGATCGGCTGGGACCCGGCGGTGGACGACACCACGGTCTTTCCCCGGTACGTGTCCATGCCCGAGGAGTCCGGCGCCCATGTCGTCATCCTCGACGAGCAGACGGTACTGATGGCCGCTGATGCGCCGCGCAGCGCCGACATGTTGCGGGCGCTCGGCTACCGGGTGGTGTGCGTGGACATCTCCGAGTACGAGAAGCTCGAGGGCTGCGTGACGTGCCTCTCGGTGCGCATGCGCGACCGCTGAGTGCGCCACGACAGGGCAACCGTGGTGGCGACTAGCGTGAACGACATGTCAGGAGCAGGAGGAGTTGCCGGCGGGGACCACGGCACCGGGCGCCGCAACGGGGACACGTACCTCGTCATGCCCGAGGAACTCGAGACGTTCCGTCGCGACGGGTACGTCCACCTGAGGGGCGTGATGTCCGCCGCGGAGATGGACGAGATCGAGCACGTCTACGACAGGTTCCTCCGTGGCGACATCGCCGTCGAGGGCAAGGACTTCAACGACATGACCACGGGTGAGCACGGCACCGACCCCAGCCGCTACGCCGTGGTGAACGTGATGCTCCCCCGCCGCTACTTCCCCGGGTGGCAGGGGAACATCTTCGAGCGGCGCGCACAGTCCATCGCGGACCAGCTGTGCGGCGTGGGCATGACGATCGATTTCGACCAGCTCCTCGCCAAGTCCCCGGGCCGGCCCGACGCGGTGGTCCACTGGCACCAGGACCAGGCCTACTGGATCGACACGGACGATCGCCGCACCGCAACGTGCTGGCTCGCGGTCGACGACTCGACCCGGGAGAATGGGTGCATGCAGTTCCTCCCCGGGTCCCACCGCGAGCCGGTGCGCCCGCACAGACCCCTCCACGACGACCGATCGGCCAGCCACACGCTCGTCACCGACCTGAGGCCAGACGACGTGATGATTCCGGTCGAGATCCGGCGTGGGGACATCACGGTGCACAACGAGGGAGTGCTCCACGGCTCGGGCGGGAACAACTCCGCGTCCAGCTACCGGCGGGCCTACATCGTGGCGTTGCGGAGCAGGTCCACCGTGGAGGAAGAGCGGCGCCGCGGCTTCACGCACAGTCACAACGACTCCGCGGAGGTGCTCGGGAGCGTCGACGGCCTGCAGACCTGAGCCGCCGCACAGCCGGGGATAGTGTCCCCGCATGGCCCGCACGCAGCGACACCACCGTGATTACGGCCTGCTCGGTGACGAATCCCGCCGTGCCGTGGAGAACGGACTGGCTGGCGCGAGCTGGCGCCTGAGCCCCGTGGAACGCGGGCACCTGCTGGCCCTCATGAAGCGGCGCGACAACCCTGCCGCGTTCCACACGGTCCTGTGGCTGTTGCTGCTCGCGGCGTCAGGCGCATGGCTGTGGGCGACGTGGCTCTCCTGGTGGACGCTCCCCGCTGCGTTCGTGTACGGCACCCTGTACGGGTCGGCATCGGATGCACGCTGGCACGAGTGCGGGCACCGCACCGCGTTCGCCTCCAAGCGCGCGAACGACGTGATCTACCACCTTGCGTCGTTCATGGACGTGCGCGAGCCCGTCTCGTGGCGGTGGAGCCACAACCGCCACCACGCCGACACGGTCATCGTGGGGCGCGACCCGGAGATCGCGTACCCCAGACCGACCGCGCTGTGGCGGGTCGTCGCGGACATGTTCGGGGTGTTCAGCACTGCCGCCGAGATGCGCAAGTACGCGCACAACCTCCTCGGCCGCCTGACCCCGGAGGAAGCAACCTACGTGCCCGCTCGCGAGGCACGGGCCGCAGTGAGAGGGGGCCGCATCCATGCGGCCGTCTGGGTTGCCGTCATCAGCTGGTCGGTCGCCGTGTCATCGTTGCTCCCGCTCATGCTCGTCGGCCTGCCGTCCCTCTACGGACGGTGGCTGCTGGTCGTGTTCGGCACCACGCAGCACGCGGGCCTCGCAGAGGACGTGCTCGATCACCGGCTGAACACGCGCACGGTCCTCATGGGTCCCGTCCTGCGCTTCCTGTACCTGAACATGAACTACCACCTGGAGCACCACATGTACCCCGCGGTGCCCTACCACGCACTCCCGCGGCTCCATGACCTGCTGGCCGCGGACCTCCCCGAGCCCTATCCGAACATGCGTGCCGCGTACCGCGACATCATCCCCGCACTGCGCCGCCAGCGCACCGAACCCGGACACTTCCTCGCGCCGGGTCTCCCCGCCTGAGCCATGGCGGGCCAGGAGGACGTCACCACGCCGGGCGGCATCGTGATCCCTGCGCACGCGATCACGTGGTCGTTCGCCCGGGCCGCAGGGGCGGGGGGCCAGAACGTGAACAAGACCTCCACGAAGGCCGTCCTCACGGTCGACCTCACCGCCCTTGAGGGTCCCCGCGCCTCGCTCGCGAGGGTCACCTCCGGTCTCGGCGCCCAGTTGCGGGTCACCCGCCAGTCGAGCCGCAGCCAGTGGGCCAACAGGCAGGCCTGCATGGACGCCGCTGTCGCACGAATCGACGCAGCGTCACGGCCGGCACCACCCCCCAGGCGGGCCACCAAACCGGGCCGGGGGGCGGTCGAGAGAAGGCTCGAGTCGAAGCGCCGCCAGAGCGCGAAGAAACGGGACCGGCGCGCCGAGGACTGAGGCTCGCCGGTGGCGGGCTCGTCTACCATCTCCGACATGCCAGCAGCACCCATCAACTCCATCGCCGACATCGTCCGAGTGCACGGCGCAAACAGACCACAGCACCCCTGCCTCACGGAGGGGAACCGCACCCTCGACTGGGCCGAGATGTACGAGCGTTCCCAGCGCGTCGCGCAGGGACTCACCGCGGCGGGCGTCGGGAGCGGGGACCGTGTCGCCCTCCTCGACATGAACGGCATCCCGCACTTCGAGATCGCCTTCGGTGCCGCCTTGGTCAACGCGGTCAGCGTGGACGTCAACTGGCGCCTCGCCGCCCCCGAGGTGGAGTACATCGTGAACAACGCGGAGGCCAAGATCCTCGTGGTCGGCGCGGAGTTCGTCGGAGTCCTCGACGCGATCGTCGACAAGCTCACCCACACGAAACTGATCCTGGTGGTCGGCGGCCACGGGAAGTACGAGGACTGGAACACGTGGCTCGAGCGCCAGCCCACGGGCGACCCGCACGCGCCCTCCGGCATGGACGATGTCGCGTTCCAGCTGTACTCGAGCGGCACCACTGGCCTGCCGAAGGGCGTGATGCTCACCAACAAGAACTTCCTCGCAATCGCGCCCATGATCGAGGCGATCTGGGAACTGAAGGAGAACTCCGTCAACCTCGCGGCGATGCCCCTCTTCCACATCGGGGGCGGCGGCTGGGCCATGGCCGGTATGTACAAGGGCTGCAGCACCATCGTGCTGCGCGCCATGGACCCGGCGGCGCTCGTGAAGCTCTTCGGTGAGAAGCGCATCACGCACGCGTTCCTCGTGCCCGCGGTGCTCGCATTCATGAACATGATCCCGGGAGCGGAGAACGAGGACTTCTCCAGCCTGGAGGTCATGGTCTACGGCGCGTCGCCCATCAGCGAGGAAGTGCTCACGAAGAGCGTCCAGTTGCTGAAGTGCAAGTTCTGGCAGGCGTACGGCCTGACCGAGACCACCGGTGGCATCTGCAACCTGCCCCCCGCTGACCACGACCCCAGCGGGCCGAACAAGCACCGCCTGCGCAGTTGCGGCGTTCCCGGGCCCGGCGTGGAGATCCGCATCGTCGACAACGACACCAACCGCGACTGTGAGGTCGGCGAGGTGGGCGAGATCTGGTGCCGCACCGACCAGAACATGCTCGGGTACTGGAAGCGTCCCGAGGACACTGCGAAGGCCATCACGCCCGATGGCTGGTTCAAGACCGGGGATGCCGGCTACATCGACGCCGACGGCTA